>JAIWOG010000073.1 GCA_020217035.1 Magnetospirillum sp.
GCCTTGTTGTTCCTGGAACGTGGCAAGGCGACGCCGGAATGGCAGGCCCAGCAATTGCAATTGATCGCCGACCAGTCGCAGCGCACCGCCGAGATCATCGACGACATCCGCATTTTCTCGCGCCGCGACAACTCGCCGCTGCAGGTGTTCGACGCGGTCGGCGCCATCCGCTCGGCCTTGACGGTGATCGAAGGGCAGTTGCGCCCCGACGGCATCGACCTGATGACCGAGCTTCCCCAAAAGACAGTGCCGGTGCGCGGCCGCCGCGTCCAGTTGGAACAGGTGATCATGAACCTGCTGTCCAACGCCCAGCACGCCTTGAAGGAAAAGCGCGAACGCGACGGAGACACCGGGCCGTCGCGCATTTCGGTGTCCGCCAGTCGGACCGGCGACCGACTGACCATCCGCGTCGCCGACAACGGCCCCGGCATCCCGGCGGCGGTGCGCGAACGCATCTTCGAGCCCTTCTTCACCACCAAGGAAGCCGGTCGCGGAACCGGGCTGGGGTTGTCGGTCAGCTTCGGCATCATCAACGCCATGAACGGGCGCCTTGAACTGGAAAGCAGCAAGCTGGGGGCTTGCTTCGTCATCACCTTGCCGGTCGAGTCCGCCGAACTGGACACCCCCGACGCCCCGGCCCCGCAAATCTGTCCCGTCGACGCCCACATCATGGTGGTGGACGACGAGAAGACGGCGGTGGAAACCCTGGGCCGCTATCTGACCGAAATGGGGTACCGGGTGACGCTGTGCGGCAGCGGCAGCGACGCCTTGGCCAAGTTCCGCGCCGACCCCGCCGACGTGGTCATCACCGACTTGCGCATGCCGTCCGGCGACGGCGAGCAATTGGTCGAACAATTACGGGAATTCGACCCGCTGCAACCCATCGTCATCGTCACCGGGCATCTGGGGGCCACCGAAAGATTGGCGGAAAACCTGCAAGACGACCGCTGCGCCGTGCTGAAGAAACCGGTGGCCCTGGGTAAATTGGGGGAGATCATCGCCACCTTCCTGCTGCCCCCCGGCGACGAAGAATTTACCCAAAACTGAATGTTCTCATTGTCCTAGAAACAACGACCTTCTATTCTTAGGTATTGACAGCCCTCCCGTGGGGCGGGGCGGAGGAAACGAGTGATGCAAATTCTGGTCGCTGACGACCACAAGCTGGTGCGCGATGGCTTGAAGCCGTTCCTGCACGAACTGGACGCCACGGCGGAAATTCTTGACGCCTCGACCCTGTCCGAAGCCGTGGCCGCCGTCGACCAGGCCAAGTCCCTGGGACTCGTGCTGATGGATTTGATGATGCCCGGCATGGACGGGCTCAAGGGATTGGACGCCATCCTGAAGAAATGCCCCGGCATCCCGGTGGTGGTGGTGTCGGGCTTCTCCACCCGCGACCACGTGGTCGCCGCCGTCCAGGCCGGCGCCGCCGGCTTCATCCCCAAGACGGTGTCGGGCACCGCCATGGTCAACGCCCTGCGCTTGGTGCTGTCGGGTGAAAAGTACCTGCCGTCGTCCACCTTCTTCGAGGAAGCGGCGCAGTCCATGCCCCTGCCGCGCCCGGCCACCCCGACCCTGACCGGCTCGACCCCCGCCCCTTTCGACAAGCTGTCGCGGCGCGAATCGGAAATCCTGGCCCTGCTGGTGGAAGGCCGCACCAACAAGGAAATCGCCATCGCCCTGGAATTGCAGGAAATCACCATCAAGGTGCATTTGCGCAACGTCTACCGCAAGATCGGCGCCGCCAACCGCGCCCAGGCGGTACGCATCGCCATGTCGTCGGGCTGGGCGGCCCCCTTGGACCTGGCGCAGGGCTGAGCGTCCGCACACATTGCTTGCCAACGTCCGCGAAACAGAGGATTGTTGCGCCCTTCCGAGGCCAAGGACAGGGGCGATGGCGAGCGTTTTTCTGGGATTGGGAACCAACCTTGGCGACCGTGCCGGGAATTTGCGCATGGCGGTCAAGGCCCTGACCGGGTTGGGCGACGTCATCCAATTGTCGCGGGTGTACGAAACGGCGCCGCTTTACGTACTGGACCAGCCGGCTTTCCTGAACATGGCCGCCCAGTTGCGCACCGACCTTGCCCCCGTGGCTTTGCTGGATCGCCTGAAGAACCTGGAAGAAGAACTCGGCCGGGTCGCCTCGCGGCGGTTCGGGCCGCGTCATATCGACCTCGACATCCTGCTTTACGACGACCTGGTGATGGACAACGAGACCTTGTCCGTCCCCCATCCACGGCTGGCCGAACGTCGTTTCGCTTTGGCGCCGTTGGCCGACATCGCCGGCGCGGTGACACATCCGCGCATCGGCGCCACCATCGCCCAGTTGCTTTCCGCCTTGCCCGACAGCCCCGACGACCGGGTCGAGGTCTGCGGCATTTCCTTGAGCTGAAGAGGTTTCCCCATGTTCGCCAAGCCCGGCGAGGCCAAGCTTTACCGTATCCTGGTCCGCGACCTGGTGCTGAAATGCCTGATCGGCATTCATGCCCACGAATTGCTGGCGCCGCAACGGGTGCGCATCAATGTGGAGATGGCGGTACTGGAACAGGCCGGACCGCTGTCCGACGACATCGCCAACGTCGTCTCCTACGAAGACGTCATCGAAGGCATCAAGAAAATGCTGGCCGGGGGTCACATCAACCTGGTGGAAACCCTGGCGGAAAAAATCGCCGACCTGTGCCTGGTGGATTCCAGGGTCCGCTCGGTGCGGGTGCGGGCCGAGAAGCTGGACGTCTACGCCGAAGCGGCATCCGTGGGCATCGAAATCGAAAGACGGCGGGACTGAGTTGGCCGCCACCACCCCGGTTACGCACAGATATCCCATACCAACGTCGCATCCGCGGATATTCGCGCTTTAGGTTCTTGCCAGCCCTGGATCGCGCCCCCAGAATGTTGCTTACCGAAAGTGGGGATCGCCTCGGTTCATGGACTTTCACAACCGCTCCTTGCGCATTTGGGTCACTGCCACCATCCTGGTTCTGACGACCAGCGGCATGACCGCGACCCAGCTTTACAATTCCCGTCAGCGCCACCTTGAATCCGGCCATGAACTGGCCTTGGCGCTTTCCAACACTGCGGCCCAGCGTTTGGCCGCCAATTTGTCGGCCATCGACACGCTGTTGCGGGAAGCAGCTTCCCGCGTTCCCGCCAAGGGTGAAGTGCCGCAAGACGTCCTGGAACCCTTGCGCCAAAGAATGCTGGCCATGCACGATCTGCGGGCCCTGTCCTTCGTCGATTCCGACGGCATCCTGCGCCAAGTGGTGCATCGCAAGGGCCGTGACATGACCCGCGACCGCACCGCCGACGTATCGGATCGCCCCCATGTGCAGTTCCAGCGCCGCAATTGGCATGAAAACCTGCTGGCTCTGTCGCCTCCCGCCCCCGACCGCCTGACCGAGACTTTGGGGTGGTACGCGTCCCGCCCGGTGCTGGCCGAGGACGGCAGCCTGGCCGGCTTGGTGGCGGTGGTGATGGAGCCCAAGCTGTTGGAGGCGCCGATCGAGGCCGCCATGCCGCGAGCCGGCGACGCGGCGGGGGTGTTCTCGACCGACGGCATCCTTTATGCCCGCCTGCCCGCGCAGCCGCAAGCCATCGGCCGCTCGATCGCCGAATCGGAAGTGTTCCTGTCCTTCCGTGCCTTGGGGGGCAAGGGCGGGGTCACCGAAATCACCAGCATCACCGACCAGCAACGCCGCTCGGTGGGCTTCACCACGGTCCCCGGCTTTCCACTGGTGGTCAATGTCGGCATCAACCACCAGCACCTGCTGGGGCAATGGTGGCACGAAGCCCGCGTCCACGGCGGCATCCAGGTGGCCTTGACCCTGACCATCTTCGTGCTGGCCTGGGGCATGGCGCGGGCCGAGCGCCGTCAGGCCGCCGCCGTGGAAAAACTACGCCAGGTCGAACGGGCCCATATTGATGAATTGTCGGCCCAGGTCATCCAACGCACCGAGGAGCTGCAGAAAAGCCTGGAAGCGCTGAGCGAAAGCGAGGAACGTTTCCGCCTGATCGCCGACACCTCGCCCTTGCCGCTGGTGGTGACGCGCCGTGCCGACGGCATCGTCATCTACATCAACGCCCAGGCGGCCGAGGCGTTCCTGGTGCCGCAAGACCAGGCCAAGGGCAAGGTCGCCCCCAATTTCTGGGAAAAGCCCGAAGACCGCACCCGCATGGTGGAAACCCTGGTCCGCGAAGGCCATGTCCGCAACCTGGAAGCGGTACTGAAGCGGGCCGACGGGCAACGCTTCACCGCCTTGCTGTCCGGCGCTTTCGGCACCCTTCAGGGCGAAGCCATCGTGTTGATCAGCGTGCTCGACATCAGCGACCGCAAGGTTTTGCAGGAAGAACTGGCCCGCTCCAACGCCGAGTTGGAACGGTTTTCCTATGCCATCTCCCACGATCTGCAAGAACCGCTGCGTATGGTCGCCAGCTATGTGGGCCTGATCGAACGCCGCTATGCCGAACGCCTGGACGCCGAGGGCCGCGAGTTCATCTCGTTCGCCATCGACGGCGCCAAGCGCATGTCGCGCATGATCAGCGAGTTGCTGGACTATTCCCGCGTCCAGCGCCAAACCTGGAATTTCCGCGACACCGACCTGAACAAGGTGATGGCGGAAGCCTTGACCAACCTGGACAACCGCATCAAGGAAAGCGGCGCCCAAGTGGACGTCGCCCCCTTGCCCACCCTTCCCGCCGATGCCGGTCAGTTGATGCGGGTTCTGCAGAACCTGATCGGCAACGCCCTGAAGTACCGTTCGCCCCAGCGCCCCCCTCACATCCAGGTGGACGCCCGGCCGGCCGGCGGAAACTGGATCATCGAGATCAAGGACAACGGCCTGGGCTTCGAACCCGACGACGCCGGACGGCTGTTCCAGGTGTTCCAGCGTCTGCATGCGGCCCAAAACATCGACGGCACCGGCATCGGGCTGGCCTTGTGCTCGTCCATCGTCGCCGCCCATGGCGGCACCATCACGGCCCACAGCGACGGCCCCGAACAAGGCGCCGTCTTCACCCTGACCCTGCCCGCCGTCCAGCAATGAAAAAGGCGCGGCCGACGGCCGCGCCTTTCGTCACCGGCCGTCGCCGACCATCTCGACCGTTCAGGCCATGCCCAAGGCGGCCTTGTACAGATCCAGCAACTGGTCGATCTCTTCGCGTTCCTGGTCTTCCATGCGACGCAACGCGATCAGCTTGCGGATGATCTTGGTGTCGAAGCCCTGGCTTTTGGCCTGGCCATAGACGTCCTTGATGTCGGCGGCCAACGCCTTCTTCTCTTCTTCCAGCCGCTCGATGCGTTCAACGAACTGGCGCAGGGCCTCGGCGGCGATGCCACCAATCTGGCTGTTGTTCTGATCCTCGTCCATGTCTCATCCCTCGGCTTTCATGGGGCAGCAGACCATAATGCCCAAGCACTTCGGGTTCAAGGGCCTCGTCGCCAGGAAAAACGCACAAGCTAAGGTGCGCACCTGATGCATCAAAACCGCCTGGTCGCTATGATCCATCCATTCCATTTTTCCCGTTAAGAGAGCAGCCCATGATCCCGGCCAGTTCCCAACCGCGCATCATGTTGGTCGAAGATATTCCGGCCATGCGTTTGCTTGTACGCCAGATGTTGAGATCCGTGGGGATCGACCAGATCCTGGAAGCCAATGACGGGTCGACCGCGCTTCAGCTTTTGCGGGCACAGCCGGTCGATGTCGTGCTGTCCGACTGGAACATGATTCCGATGACGGGGTTGCAGCTTCTGATGGCGATGCGCGAAGATCCCGCCACCAGCCACATTCCCTTCATCATGATCACCGGCGAAGGGTCCATGGAACACGTGCGCCGGGCGCGCAGCGCCGGGGTCAACGGTTACCTGATCAAGCCGTTCGGCTTGGACGCCCTGACCCGCCAGTTGACCAAGTTGATCCGCTGGCGCCCCGCAGCCTAAGACCAAAGTATAAGCGCCAATGCTGCGAATGATAGGACACCCTAACCTTACGGCTTCTGGTTTCAGAACTGGTTAACGGGCACTTTCGTCAGCGTCGCGGTTTGTCGTGGGACGCGTGGGACGATGGCGCCGGTTTACCGTATCTTGCTGGTCGAGGACTCGACGCTGACGCGCCGCATGGTGCGCAGCATGCTGGAACAGCATGGTTCGTTCCAGGTGGTCGAAGCCGCCGAGGGCGGCGAAGCCCTGCGTCTTCTGGAAAGCCTGGAGGTGGACCTGATCCTCTCCGACATGCACATGGTGCCCATGGACGGCCATGACCTGCGCAGGACGATCCGCCAAAATCCGCGCCTGGCCGAGATCCCCTTCGTCATGATGAGCGCCCAGCACTGCCCCGACAGCATCTTGCAGGCGGTGGGCGACCAACACGGCCATTACCTGCCCAAGCCGTTCAGCCGCGAGCAGTTGTTCCACCAACTGAACCGGATGTTGCCGCGGCGGGCGGCCTGATCAGAACACCTGGACGCGCCGAAGGTCGGGATTGGCCAGCACCGGCACCAGAACCTGGGCCAGCAACGCCCCCCAACGGCGACACCCCTCGTCGTCGGCCAGCAAATCCTGGCGGATTTCGAACGACACATGGGGAAGACCGGCAGCGCCGGCATGGGTATCCAGGGTGTAGTTGATCTCGCGACCCGAATACGGCTGGTTGTCGCCGACACACAATCCCGGCACCCGGCGCAGGGAATCCAGTACCGGCAAGGCCATGCGGCCGTCGCGGTTCCACAGCACCCCCACATGCCAGGGACGGGAAAAATCCCCCATGCGCGGGGTGAAGCTGTGCACCGACACCATGGCCGGCACCTGACCATGGCGCAGCATCCGCGCCAATTGGGTCCCCACTTCGTGATGATAGGGCCAGAACCAGGCTTCCGCCCGCGCTTCCGCCTCGGTATCGTCCACGCCCTGGTTGCCCGGCACCATCACCCCGCAGGTGCAGGCGGGAATGGACGACGGATCACCGGGCTGGCGGTTGCAGTCGATGACCAGACGGCTGACCCCGGCCAGCACCGCACCGCAGCCCAGATGGCCGGCCAGATAAGCGCTGACCTGGGCGGCGCCGATGTCCCAGGCGACGTGGGCTTGGCGGGTTTGCCCATCCAAGCCCAAATCGCCATGGCGCGACGGGATCGCCGCCGAGGCATGGTCGCAAACCACCAAGACAGCGGCGTCCGATGTGGCGGCAACCCGTTGGAAAGCTGGCGGATCGGCCAGGGAATCTGCTATGAAACGTATCATGTCGTCATAAATAGACGCGGCTTTGGAAAAAATCCATCAATGGGTTGACAGCCTATGGGGGTTTCCGTATTTTCGCCGCCTCCGGTCGCGCACCCGGACTTGACCATTCGCGACCTAGCGTTAGGGAAGTTGGATTATGAAGATTCGCAATTCGCTGAAGTCGGCCAAGCTGCGCGACAAGAACTGCCGTATTGTCCGCCGCAAGGGCCGTGTGTTCGTCATCAACAAGACGAACCCCCGCTTCAAGGCTCGCCAGGGCTGATCGCCCCAGGCCGAACCTGACGCAAAGACCGCGCCCCCAAAAGGGCGCGGTTTTTTGTTGTGTCCCCTGGACGGGGGAAAGTTCGTGCCCACATGCATGTCATGGCACGGATTCTGGTCACCCTGATGGCGTTTATCCTGCTTGGCGCATCCACCGCATGCTCGCCCAAGACCGCCCCCCACGTGCCCGACCAAGCCAGCCTGGATCACTTGTTCGAACGCCTGCATCTCGCCACCTCGGACCAGGAAGCACGGCTGATCGAGGCCACCATCCGCCACGCTTGGATCGCCAACGCCCGCCCCGAGGCCCGCAAGCTGATGGGACAGGCCATCACCTTGGTCCACCACGGCGAACTGGAAGCAGCGGAACAAGTGCTGGACCGCGTCGTCGAGCAGGCCCCCACCATGGTCGCGGCATGGAACCTGCGGGCGACCATCCGCTATGCCCAGGACGACACCACCCAGGCCCTGTCCGACATCGCCGTGACCTTGAAGCTGGAACCCCGCCATTTCGGCGCCTGGGCCGGTCTGGGGTTGATCATGCTGGAACAAGGTCACAAGCAGGCGGCGCTCAGGGCCTTCGAGACCGCCCTGCGCTTCAATCCGCACATGACCGACTTGTGGGACGACGTCCACCAGCTGCGCCAGGAACTGTCAGGCATTCCGGCCTGATCAGCCGTCCACCGCGATACGTTCCAGGGCGTCCTTGTCCACTTGGAAGACATTGGGACGCACTTCCCGCACCAATCCCGTGCGCTTGAACTCGGCCACCGTGCGGCTGGAGGTCTCGGTGGTCAGCGACAAGATGGCGCCCACGTCCTCGCGCACCAGCATGTGGCACAGGCCGTCCTCGCCCAGGCTGGTCAGATGCAGGAACAGTCGCGCCATGCGCTGGCGCGAGGTGCCGGTATTCAGCTCGGTCAGCCATTCGTCGGCCAAGCGCAGCGATTCGCTCCATTTGTTCATCAATTGCCGGTGCAGGCGCGGCGTCTCGCGGTTCAGGCGTTCGACAACCTCGCGCGGCAGGCGGCAGACCAAGGCCGGGCGCAGCACCTCGGCCGCATGCTCGTAAGAGCGGCCGGCCAGCACTTCCAGCCCGGCCACCGCCCCAGCCCGCAACAGCCGGACAATGCGGCGATTGCCATCGGGCAGGTACTGCACCAGCTTGACAAGGCCGCTGCGGATGGTGAAGGCGGCCGTCCCGTCGTCACCGGGCCGGTAAAGGGTGGCCCCGGCCTCCAGCATCAGTTCCTCGACCGGCAGGTGGATCAGCTCGAAATCGGCCTCTTGCAGGTCGGCGAACAGAACCAGATCGCGAATGCCGCAATTGCGACACTCGGCCTTGCCCAACCACGCGGCCTCGATCTGGGTGCGACGCATCGCCGACGACTCCTTATATTCGTTTGTTTTAATATACTAGCGCCGACATGCCGCCTGCACCAGCCGTTCCAACCCGTCCAGAAACCGCGACCGGTCCTGTTTGGTGAAGCCCGCCGGCCCACCGGTCACCGCGCCTTGTTCGCGCAGGTCGCGCATCAGCTCGCGCATGGCCAATTGCATGCCGATATTGGCCGGATCGAAGGACCGACCACGGGAATCGATGACCAAGGCCCCCTTTTCCAGGCACCGCGAGGCCAAAGGAATATCCGCCGTCACCACCACGTCCGACGCTTCGCACCGGTTGGCGATGACGTCGTCGGCGGCGTCGGCACCCGCCGCCACCACCACCTGTTCCACCAGATAATGGTCGATGCGGTGCCAGGAATTGGCGACGATGACCACCGGCAGTTCATGGCGGGTGGCGACCCGCAACACCTCGTCCTTGACCGGGCAGGCGTCACCATCGACGTAGATGCGGGTCATGGGCGGCGCTTCCGGTACAGCACGTGGTGGCGCAACGGATGGCCCGGCTCCAGGATGGGATGGTCGAAGTCGCCGTCCAGATCGCGCACCATGCCGATGCGTTTCATCACCCCGCGCGACCGGGTATTGTGTGGCACCGTGTAGGCCACCACCTCGTCCTGATCCAGCGTGGCGAAAGCGAAATCCAGGCAGGCGGCGGCGGCTTCGCTGGCATAGCCCTGCCCCCAATGCTGGCGCGACAACCGCCAGGCCAGTTCCACCACAGGCTTGCCGTCCACCTGGAAGGGCATGGGCTGGGCTGGTTCGTTCAGCCCCACATAACCGAGAAATGGCGCGATGCCCGGCGCCTCCACCGCCCACAGCCCCCAGCCGCGGGTGGCGATGCCATCCATGATGCGCAAACCCTGCGCATCGCTTTGGTCGTCATCCAGGGTCGACGGCATCAGGGCCATCACCTCGCGGTCGGCGTTGATGATACGAAAGGCGGCCAGATCCTCGGTCCGCCAGGGGCGCAATACTAGGCGTTCGGTCCGCACCGAGCCCCTCCATTCCTGCATGGCTGTTAGTGACAAATGTCACTGAAAAGAGGTTAAGCCTCGGCTAAACCTGGAACGGGACAGGAGGATATAAGCAGCCATGAACGCCACC
>JAIWOG010000074.1 GCA_020217035.1 Magnetospirillum sp.
ATCGACCCCGACCAGATCACCGAACGCAAGCCCACCAAGGGCGAAGTTCCATTCTACCGCGAAAACGGCCAGGCCGTCCCCCGCGGCATCAAGGGCTTGTTCAGAAACCTCAAATGGTGGGCCGCCGGCATCTTGCTGGCGTGGTGGCACCTGGGTCCGTTCCTGCGCTGGGACCGTGGCGAAGGGGCGCCGGACCAGGCCATCCTGCTCGACATGGCAGGCCGCCGGGCCTATTTCTTCGACATCGAGATCTGGCCCCAGGAAGTCTATTACGTCACCGGGCTGCTGTTGATCGCCGCCATATCGCTGTTCCTGATGAGCGCCTTGGCCGGCCGCATCTGGTGCGGATTCCTGTGCTGGCAGACCGTCTACACCGATTTGTTCCAGAACATCGAACGCTGGGTCATCGGCGAACGCACCGCGCGGATCAATTTCCAGCGGGCGCCGGCCAGCCCCGGCAAGATCGCCAAGCAAGCCGTGGTCTACGCCGCCTGGGCCGCCATCTCGGCCGCCTGCGGCATCGGCGTGACCCTGTGGTTCGGCGACGCCTTCCAGATGCTGGCCGACATCTTCACCCTGAACGCGCCGCCGGCCACCTATATCTTCATCCTGATCATCGGCGGCTTCTGCTTCCTGTTGGGCGGCTTCGCCCGCGAGCGCGTCTGCGTCTACATGTGCCCCTATTCGCGCTTCCAGGCGGCCATGTTCGACGAGCATTCGTTGATCGTCAGCTATGAATCCTGGCGCGGCGAACCGCGTGCCCCCGCCCCCAAGGATCGCAACTTCGAAGGTCGCGGCCATTGCGTCGATTGCAAGATGTGCGTCCAGGTGTGCCCCACCGGCGTCGACATCCGCTTCGGCAACCAGTTGGCCTGCATCGGCTGTGGCTTGTGCATCGACGCCTGCGACCAGATCATGGACAAGTTCGGCCTGCCCAAGGGGCTGATCTCCTATGATTCGGCGGTCAACCTGGCGGCCCGCGAAGACGGCAAGCCCGCGCCGGGCATCAAGCCCATCCGCCCCCGCACCGTGTTGTATGGCGGCCTTTTGGCCATCGTCGGCGGCGTCATGCTGACCGGCCTGCTGACGCGCTCCACCACCGAGGTCAACGTTCTGCACGAACGCGCCCCGCTTTTCGTGGAAATGTCCGACGGCAGCGTGCGCAACGGCTACAATTACAAGATCCTGAACATGGTGCGCGAGACCCGCACCTACGTGCTGAAGACCGAGGGTCTGGCCGGCGCCACCTTGGACATGGTGGGTGGTGCCGCCGAGGTCAGCGCATTGGAATTGCCGGTGGAACCGGACCAGGTGGGCAATTTCCGCATCTTCGTCAACGTCCCCGCCGCGTCGCTGACCGGCCGGTCGTCGGACCTGACCTTCGTGCTGGTGGAAAAGGGCAAGGACGGCAAGCCGATCCGCAGCAAGACCCTGTTCGCCGGTCCTGATAAATAAAACAGGCCCTTTAGAAAACCCCGGAAAGCCACAAGTTTTCCGGGGTTTTTTCTTGCCCTGATTTTGGGCTCGTCTGCCCAAACCCAGGGCGTCCATAGCTTGTCGCCACGGGATTTCCAGGGCTTGGCGCACGGCACAGCGATTGCTTGTAAGGACGACAGCAACAACCGGAGAGCCATCATGGTGACATCGGGTTCGCCGTTTTCCCGCAAGTCAATCTTGGCCGAATTGGCCAAGGCCGCCGAAGAGATCGCCGCCGGAGACCGCTTCGTCAAGGTGCCGGTCGTGAATGGCGCCGGGGCCGAGGCCCGGCTGGCCCGCGCCATCGAGGCCATGCGCCGCGCCTTGATCGAATCTGACGCCGCCATCGCCGAGCAGGAAGCCGACCGCGAGGTGCAGGAACAGCGCCGCCGGTCCACCGAAAACTTCGTCGCCAAGTTCGAAACCACGGTCAGCGGCGTGCAATCCAGCCTGTCCCACGCCGCCGCCGGCATGCGCGACGCCGCCGGCGCCTTGGCCACCCAGGCCGGCACGGTGGCCGAGAAAAGCGCCGAGGTGGAAAAGGGCGCGGCGGTGGCCACCCAGGAAGCGGCGGTGCTGGCAGAAGCCGCCGGCCAGCTTGACCAGTCGCTGGGCGATTTGGAAGGCCGGGTGGCCCGCGCCGCGCAGGTCATCGCCCAGGCGGTGGACATGGTCGATTCCGCCGACAGCACCATTCGCGGCCTGTCGGAGGCCGCCGGCCGCATCGGCGGCATGGCCCACACCATTTCCGACATCGCCGGCCAGACCCGCATGCTGGCGCTGAACGCCACCATCGAGGCGGCCCGCGCCGGAGAGGCCGGCAAGGGCTTCGCCGTGGTCGCCGCCGAGGTGAAGAGCCTGGTGGCGGAAACCGAAAAGGCCACCGCCGCCATCGACAGCCGGGCCGGCGACATCCGCCAGGCCACCGACCAGGCGGTCGCCGCCATGAACGCCATCGGCCAGTCCATGCACGAGGTCAACGAATTGGTGGCCGCCGTCGCCGCCACCATGCATCAGCAAAGCGCCGCCAGCCGCGCCATCACCGACGGCGTCCGCCGCACCGCCGACGAGGCCGATGCCATGAGCGCGTCCATCCGCGAAGTGGCCGACGCCACCGTGCGGACCCGCGCCGAGGCAGCCGGCGTGCGCGAAGCGGCCGGCGAGTTGGGCCGCCAATCCGACACATTGGGCCAGGCGGTGACCACCTTCTTGGACGATTTGGACCACGGCGCCATCCGAATCGGCATCGTCCATTCGCTGTCGGGCGGTTCGGCGGTCGGCGAAAAGCCGCTGAAGGACGTACTGCTGGCAGAAATCGAGGCGCTGAACGCCCAGGGCGGCCTGCTGGGCCGTCCGGTCGAGGCACTGCTCTACAACCCGCGATCGGATGCCGGAAAATACGCCGAATTGGCCGAAAGAGCGCTGTCCGAGGACAGGGTGCAGGCGCTGTTCGGCGCCTGGTCGTCCACCTCGCGCAAGGCCATGCTGCCGGTGCTGGCCCGCCATGACGGCTTGCTGTTCTACCCCTCGCAATACGAAGGGGCGGAATCCGACCCTCGTGTCGTCTATTGCGGGGCGCCGCCCAACCAGCAATTGCTGCCCGCCGTCGAATATCTGACAAGCCCGCAAGGCGGCGGCTTTGACCGCTTCTATCTGGTGGGCAACGACACCCTTTACCCGCGCCTGACCCACAAGGTGCTGACCGACGATCTGCGCCGACGCGGCGTGCCCGCCTCGGCGCTGCGCGAGACCCTGTTGCCGGTGGGCGCCGACGACTGGTCCAAGGTGGTGGCCGACATCCGTGCCTTCGCCCGGACCGGCGGCGGCAAGACCCTGGTGGTCAGCACCGTGGGCGGCGATTCCAACTTCCATTTCTTCCGCCAGTTGGGCGGCTCGGACGTGCCGGTGTTGACGGTGTCCATCGGCGAGGCCGAGGCGGCGCTGCTGGACCCCAAGCTGCTGGCCGGCCACATGGTGGCGTGGAACTACCTGATGAGCGTCGATACCCCGGAAAACCAAGACTTCCTGGCCCGATGGCGCCGGCGCGGCGGCGACGCCAAGGCGGTGGTCAACGACGCCATGGAAGCGTCGGTGATGGCGTTGCGCCTGTGGGCGCAAACGGTCCAAGCCTGCGGCAGCCCACAGGCCGCCCAGGTCCGTGCCGCGTTGCCCGGCCAGAAAACCCGGTCGCTGACCGGGTTCGACGTCAGCGTCGATCCCACCAACAACCACCTGCACAAGCCCTGCCTGCTGGGCCGCATGCAGGCGGACGGCACCATCTCGATCCTGTGGCGGTCCAGCGGATTGATCGCCCCCGAGCCGGGCACCCCCCCGGAAGCCTTGCCCCAAGCCGCCGAGTGAGTTGACTTGCCCACCCGTCCATGCCAGTTTCCGGCAAATGCCCGTAACGGAGAGAAACCATGTCCGCTGTGCTGCAAGGGGTGATTCTGCTGCTGGTCGGCTCGGCCGTCGTTTACGGCCTGCTGATGTGCGTCGGCTC
Source organism: Magnetospirillum sp. (assembly GCA_020217035.1). Classification (GTDB taxonomy): domain Bacteria; phylum Pseudomonadota; class Alphaproteobacteria; order Rhodospirillales; family Magnetospirillaceae; genus Magnetospirillum. The sequence goes on from JAIWOG010000074.1 coordinate 3,977, forward strand.
GGGAAAGGCCGCCGGCGGCCATGGCCACGGCCATGACAGCCACGGTGGGCACGGCCACCACTGATCTTGGAACCCCGGCCCGGCGCCGGGGTTTTCTTTGCCCCGTGACACAACGTTTAATTTTATTAACACCTGTTATTTTACCCGTTTTAATAATAGCCAATTTCGTGTCATCATCCTGGCCTTGGCATCAGGGAGGCGGACCATGACCGAAGACAAGACCATCGCGAAACTGCGTCATGGCGGTTGGCTGCCACGGGCCGAAAATGCCCTGGCGGCCTTTCGCGTCGAGATCGAAGCGGAAGTGGCGGCCCATCCGGACCGGCCGTTGGTGCGCCCGGTTCAGGCGCTTTACGACACCATCATGGACCATCCGCTTTACCGCATGCACCTGACCCAGGCCATCGAGCAGGCCCGGACCAGCGGCCACCAACTGGGTTATGCCGACATCCATGGGCTGATGCGGCGGATCAACGCGGTGATGCGCTATGCGCCGCCTTATTCCACCTCGGAACTGGTGGGCTGCCCGCTGAACGCGTTGTTGGACTGGCCCATGTGCATGCCGTCGGGCTTCGCCTTCTTCCAGTTCCCGGAAATCAACGCCCGCCTGCGCGACGTGCTGAATTACTGGAGCGACTTCCTGTCCGGCCCTGATTCCCGGCATTACCTGACCACCCAGAATCCCAAGGGTTGGTTCAGTTCCAACGCCGCCACGAACGTGGACATGACGCTGTTCGTCTGCGACCCGGCCCTGCCCCATTACGGCTACAAATCGTGGAACGATTTCTTCACCCGGCGGTTCAAACCGGGAATGCGCCCCGTGGCCGAACCCGACAACCCGCTTCTGGTGACGTCCGCCTGCGAATCGACACCTTTCGCCCTGCAACGGGGTGTCAAGACCCAGGACCAGTTCTGGATCAAGGCTCAACCCTATTCGCTGTTCGACATGTTCAGCGCCGACCGCAGCGACCTGGCCCAGCATTTCACCGGCGGCACCGTCTACCAGGCGTTCCTGTCCGCCTATAACTATCACCGCTGGCACGCCCCGGTGGCCGGCACGGTGGTGGACGCCTATCTGGTACCCGGCACCTATTACGCCGACGCGCCGTCGGAAGGGTTGGATCCCGCTGGTCCCAACAATTCCCAGGGCTTCATCACCGCGGTGGCGACCCGCGCCGTGATGGTGGTCGACACCGGCAACACCCATCTGGGCAAGGTAGCGATGATCTTCGTCGGCATGGCGGAAATCTCGTCTTGCGTGTTCAGCGTCAAGGTCGGCGACCAACTGAAGAAAGGCGACGAGATTGGATATTTCCAATATGGCGGTTCGACCCACTGCCTGATCTTCGACGCCAGCGTGACCCTGGACTTCATCCCGCCCCAGCCCTATGGCGAGGACGACAACCAGATCGTCCCGCTGAACTCGGCCCTGGCGCGGGTGAAGGGGTGATTCCAGCGTGACCTTCAGTCCCGGATCAGCATTTTCTCGCCGATCACCATCATTTCAGCGGGCGTTGTCTGCCAGAAACGCAGAGCGTCATCAGGAGTTTCCACCAACGGTTCGCCATTGACGTTCAACGACGTGTTCAGCAAAACCGGCACCCCGGTCCGTTCGCCCAGCAATCCCAGCAACCGATAGATCGCTGGATTGCTGGAGGCAGTCACCGTCTGCAAGCGGGCAGTGCCGTCCACATGAGCGATAGCCGGCAGACGCTGGGGATCGCGGGTCTTGGCGGTGAACAGCATGAACGGGCTTTCATGCTCCCATTCAAACCATTGGCTGGCATCCTCGGCTCGAACCATGGGGGCGAAGGGGCGAAACCATTCTCGACGCTTGACCTTGAAATTCAAATGATCACGCATGTCTGGATTGCGGGCGTCAGCCAGGATCGACCGATTACCCAGCGCTCGCGGGCCAAACTCGGCTCGGCCGCGACACCAGCCCACCACCTTGCCGGCGGCGATGCCATCCGCCACCACGCCCAAATCCAACGGCAGACCCGTGTCGATCTCGTCATAAGACCGGCCCAAATAGGCGACCTCTTCGGGCTGGTAGTGCACGCGGGCTTCATTGATCACATGATGGCTCAGAAACAAAGCCGCTCCCACCGCGGTTCCGTCGTCACCACAGCCCGGGAACAGGCCGAGGCGCTGGAAAGGCGTGCGCTGCAAGATGGCCGAATTGGTGTTGCAGTTCAAAAACGACCCGCCGGACAAGCACAGATTGCCGTCATTGTAGCGTTTGGTGCGTTCGAACAAGGTGTTGGCCGAGGCGACCATGGTTTCCTCGAACACGTATTGCAGTGAAGCGGCGATGTCCATGCTGCGTTGGCTGTCGCTTTCCGGGGCGGGAAACTCCACATGCGGCGCCACTTCGGCGAAATCCGACCACATCAGGTCGATGAAGCGCAAATCATCAGGCTGGGCCGGGCGGTCATAAAAGGATCGTCCGTATTCCCGCCAGTTATCCACCGCCACCGGCAAGGGCTTGCCATAGGACGCCAGCCCCATGGTGGTGCCCGCCTTGAACAAGCCGTCGCCCAAGCCTAGTTTGCGGGTGAATTGGTGATAGGCATTGCCGATCATGATGCCGGGGCAGTAAAGCGGGTACAGTTTGGTGTCGTCGCCATAGGCGAACAACGAACACGCTTCCGGCCGAACCATGGAGGAATCGACGCTCATTGCCGCCGATTTCTCGAAATTGCTGGTGTAGAAGGCGCTGGCGCAATGGGACAGATGGTGTTGGACGAAGAAGGCGCGGATCGGCTGTCCGAACAGGAGCCCTTTGTATTCCTCCACGAAACGACCTTCTGGCATATCCCAAAGGTTTCGCTTCAGTTCGCCACCACTTACCTTGTCCAACAGCTTCAAGGGGCAATCAGGGCTGTAAGTGTAAACGGCGAAGGCAACAGCGCTGATGTCCTGACGTCGCACCTGGCCGATATCCAGCACATAATCGATATCCTGCGGACGAATGCCGCTGTCTTTCTTAACCCGGGTCAGACGCTCGCGGGAGATGGCTGCAACCAGACGTCCATCCTTTACCAAGGCCACGGCACCGTCATGGCCGACATTCACCCCCAGGACAACGCTCATGTTTCCCCCGATCAAAGAACAAGCCGCAGCTTAAACGACGCGATGGTGCCTCACACGTCCAGATCGCGGGCGAAGCGGGCATGCTTCTGGATGTAGTGGAAGCGCAGTTCCGGCTTCTTGCCCATCAGGGTTTCCACCAGGTTGGCCACGTCCTTGGCCTCTTCCTGGTCTTCCTCGGTGCGGCCGGACGGCAGGGTCACCCGAATCAGGCTGCGCTTGGCCGGGTTCATGGTGGTTTCCTTCAACTGGGCCGGGGGCATTTCGCCCAAGCCCTTGAAGCGGCTGATTTCCACGTTCTTCTTGCCGGCGAACAGCGTCTTCATCAGCTCGTCCTTGTGGGCGTCGTCGCGGGCGTAGATGACGGTTTGGCCGTGGGCCAGGCGGTAAAGCGGCGGCATGGCCAGGTACAGGTGCCCCAGACGGATCAGTTCCGGCATTTCCTGATAGAAGAAGGTCATCAGCAGGCTGGCGATGTGGGCGCCGTCCACGTCGGCGTCGGTCATGATGATGACGCGTTCATAGCGCAGCTTTTCGGCGTCGAAGGCATCGCGGGTGCCGCAGCCCAGCGCCTCCATCAAATCCTTGACTTCCTGGTTGGCCCTGAGCTTGTCGGCGCTGGCGGACGCCACGTTCAGGATCTTGCCCTTCAAGGGCAGGATGGCCTGGGTCTCGCGGTTGCGGCCCTGCTTGGCCGAGCCGCCGGCCGAGTCACCTTCCACCAGGAACAATTCGGTGCCGACATTGACCTGACGGGTGCAGTCGGCCAGCTTGCCGGGCAGGCGCAGCTTCTTGGTCGCCGTCTTGCGGCTGGTTTCCTTGGCCGCCTTCTTGCGCTGGCGTTCCTCGGCCTTCTCGATCAGCTTGGCCAGCAACGCCTTGCCCGAATCCGGGTCGGCCGACAGCCAATGGTCGAAATGGTCCTTGATGGCGTTTTCCACCAAACGGGTGGCTTCGGCGCTGACCAGCTTTTCCTTGGTCTGGCCCTGGAACTGCGGATCGCGGATGAACAGCGACACCAGGACGCAGGCGCCGCCCATGACGTCTTCCGCCGTCACCTGGGCCGCCTTCTTGTTGCCCAGCAACTCGCCGTAACCACGCAAGCCCTTGGTCAGGGCATTGCGCAGGCCGGCTTCGTGGGTGCCGCCCTCGGGGGTGGGCACCGTGTTGCAATAGGTGTTGACGAAGCCGTCCTCGTCGTCGTCGGGCCAGGCCACCGCCCATTCCACCTGCCCCATGTCGTCGGCAAGCGGCGCGGTGCCGGCGAAGAAGCCCCGCGTGATCAGCGGCCGGTCCTTCATCACGGCGACCAGGAAGTCGGCCAGACCGTTGGGGAAATGCAGAATATCCTCGGCCGGGATGTCGTCACCGTCATCCACCAGCAGCGGATCGCATTTCCACCTGATCTGCACGCCCCGGAACAGATAGGCCTTGGAGCGGGCCATGCGGTAAAGGGTGCGGGCCTTCAGGTGCGCCCGGTCACCGAAAATCTCGGGGTCGGGATGGAAGCGCACAGAGGTGCCGCGCCGGTTCTGCACCGGCCCGACCATGGTCGCCGGCCCCAAGGCCGCGCCCTTGGAGAAACTTTGCCGCCACAATTGACGGTCACGCGCCACTTCCACCACCAGGGAATCGGACAACGCGTTGACCACCGATACGCCGACGCCGTGCAGGCCGCCCGACACCTTGTAGGCGTCGCCGCCGAACTTGCCGCCCGAATGCAGCGTGGTCAGGATGACTTCCAGCGCACTCTTGTCGGGAAACTTCGGATGGGGGTCCACCGGGATGCCGCGCCCGTTGTCGCGCACCGTGGCATACCCCGCCGCGTCCAGTTCCAGGTCAATCCAACTGGCGTGGCCGGCCACCGCCTCGTCCATGGAATTGTCCAGCACTTCCGCCACCAAGTGATGAAGCGCCCGGTCGTCGGTGCCGCCGATATACATGCCCGGCCGGCGGCGCACCGGTTCAAGCCCCTCCAGGACCTCGATGTCCTTGGCGGAATATTCGGTGGCTTTGGGGGCGAGTTGCTGGAACAGATCGGACATGGGCGGCATTATAGGAGAGCATTGGTCAGGCGCAAGCGCCTGCTGTAGGGTGGCGTCAATTGGATACAACATATTGGGTTTTCGCATGACCGAGAGTATCGAAACCACCACCGCGCCTCGCGGCCGTCTGTCCATCCGCACGGTGGCCATGCCCGCCGACACCAACCCGCACGGCGCCATTTTCGGCGGCTGGGTGCTGGCGCAGATGGATTTGGCCGGCGGCACCCACGCCTTTCACCGGGCCAAGGGGCTGGTGGTCACGGTGGCGGTGGATTCCATGACCTTCCACGAGCCGGTCTTCGTCGGTGACGAGGTCAGCTGCTACACCGAGATCGTGCGTATCGGCAATTCGTCCATCTCGGTGCGGGTCGAAGCCTGGGTGCGCCGCGACAACCGCGACGAACAGATCAAGGTGACCAGCGCCATGTTCCACTTCGTCGCCGTCAACCCCGACCGGTCCAAGCGCCGGGTGCCGGCGGAGTAAACCTATTTCCCCACCGGCCAGGTGACCTTGAAGCCGGCGACATAGCCGTCGATGATGTCTACGGCGATGGGGAACGGCGCCCAGGTCCACATTTCCGGGCCGTCCGCCTTGGTCCGGCACCGCTCTCCCGGCAACCCCAAGGTGTCGATCACCTTCTGCTGGTCGTCGCCCAGGGTCAGGCCCGAGAAGGTGGCGGGAATCCGCATGGGCGGGCCGACCAGTTGCACGGCGACCACCTGCGCGTCGCGATAGGTCACCACGTAATGGGGGCGCAGGGCGCCGCGCTGCTGGATTTCGTAAAGCCGGGTCTCGGTGAACAGGTCGATGTCGGACTTGGCCACCGGGGCGCCCAGAACATTCTCCACACTGCCCAGGCCGTCGCCCACCGCCACCGCGCCGACC
>JAIWOG010000075.1 GCA_020217035.1 Magnetospirillum sp.
TTCAGGCAGCCCAGGAAGCTGACCGCTCCCTTGTGCTCGATCATGGCCTGGCCCTGGGATCGGGGCACCACGCAGCCCAAACCCTTGCCGTGAGTGTGATGGAAGTGGCCCTCCACCACCGGCACTTCCGCACCAGGCTTGGGCAAGCCTTGCGGGCCGACACAGGCGGCGTGGGCGGGAAGCGGCAGGCCGGCCAGAACCAGCAAAATGAGAATTCGACGCATGTCGCGAACCTTACCAAGAATTAATGCCGCCGCAAGGCTGGCGTAAGGTGCGAATTGGCACCATGTGTTCAACAACGGTGATGAACCGGGCCGAAACGGAAAAAGCGCTCCCCGTCGAAGCCCACGTCACCCAGGCGGTTCTCGAACTCCTCCGCCGACCGGGAAAGCTTTCTGTCCCCCCAGACGGCTCCCCACACTTCAAAGCCGGTCCCCCCCCTGCCGGCTCAGCGGACAAGGCCCTCGCAGCTCTCCCCCTGGCTGCGGGGGCTTTCCGATTCAAGGGGGGCAAGGTAAGGTCGAAGCCATCAAGAAGCAAGGGTACCCCATGCGTATTCTGATCATCGAGGACGACCAGGAAGCCTCGGCCTATCTGGCCAAGGGTTTGAAGGAAGCGGGGCACAACGTCGACCAGGCCGGCAACGGCACCGACGGCCTGTTCCTGGCCACCACCGAACGCTATGACGCCATGGTGGTGGACCGCATGCTGCCCGGTGTCGACGGCCTGACCATCGTGCAGACCATCCGGGGCGCCGGCAACACCACCCCGGTGTTGATCCTATCGGCTTTGGGCAAGGTGGACGACCGGGTCAAGGGGTTGAAGGCCGGCGGCGACGACTATCTGGTCAAGCCCTACGCCTTCGCCGAATTGCTGGCCCGCATCGAGGCGTTGGGGCGCCGCACCAGCGCCAGTCAGCCGGAAACCCGCCTGAAGGTGGAAGACCTGGAAATGGACCTGCTGGCCCGCACCGTCACCCGGAACGGCCAGGACATCGACTTGCAGCCGCGTGAATTCCGCCTGCTGGAATACCTGATGCGCCATGCCGGCCAGGTGGTGACCCGCACCATGCTGTTGGAAAACGTCTGGGAATATCATTTCGATCCCCAGACCAACCTGATCGACGTGCACATCAGCCGCTTGCGCCAGAAAGTGGACAAGGATTTCGACCAGCCGCTGATCCACACCGTGCGCGGCGCCGGATACACCCTTCGTGCCCAACGCTAGCCTGCAACTGCCGCCGCTGCTGCGCGCCACCACCTTCCGGCTGGCGCTGTCTTACTTGGGCATCTTCACGGTGTCGGCGATGGCGTTGCTGGCCTTGGTGTCGTGGAGCACCTCGGTGTTCATCGAGTGGCAGGTCCAGGAAACCGTCGAGGCCGAGGCCACCGGCCTGTCCGAACAATATCGCGCCCGCTCGATCCGTGGCCTGGCCGAGGTCATCGCCGGCCGCGCCAGCGAGGATCTGGACCGCCGCGCCGTCTACCTGCTGACCGGGCCGGGGGGCGTGCGCATCGCCGGCAATTTGTACGGCTGGCCGGCGGAAGAGATCGATTCGGCCGGTTGGATCCGCTTCACCATCGAACGCATGGGATCGGAAAACTTCGCCACCGAAGTGCTGGGACGCACCTACTTCCTGCCCGACGACCACCAATTGCTGGTCGGCCGTTCGCTGCACGAAGCCAAAAGGGTCAAGTCGGCCATCAACCGCGCCCTGGGCTGGGGGCTGGCGTTGACCATCCTGCTGGGCATCGTCGGCGGATACTTCACCAGCCGCCACCTGCTGCAACGGGTGGAAGCCATGAACCGCACGGCACGGCGCATCATCGGCGGCGACATGAAAAGCCGCATGAAGGTCACCGGTACCCGCGACGAGTTCGACCAGTTGTCCGCCGGCTTCAACGAAATGATGGACGAGATCGAACGGCTGGTGGAAAGCATCCGCACCGTCACCGACAATGTCGCCCACGACCTGCGCACCCCCTTGAACCGGCTGCGGTCGCGCATCGACGTGGCGCTGCTGTCGGAAAGCGACTGCGATTCCCTGCGCCGCACCCTGGAGGAGACCCTGGCCGAGGCCGACAACATCCTGGCCACCTTCAACGCCATCCTGACCATCGCCAACGCCGAATCGGGCCAGCGCCTGCACAGCTTCGAACCGCTTGATCCGGCCCGCCTGGCCGAGGACGTGACCGAGTTGTACGAGCCCTTGGCCGAGGAAAAGAACGTCAGCCTGCGCTGCCAGGCCCAGGCCGGCCTGGAACTGGCCGGCGACCGTCACTTGCTGTTCCAGGCTTTGGCCAACATGGTTGACAACGCCGTCAAGTACACGCCCGAAGGCGGCTGCGTCCGGGTCGAGGTGTCCCAGACCGACGGCCGCATTGAAATCGCCGTCGCCGACACAGGCCCCGGCATCCCCGCCGACCAGCGCGGCCGGGTGCTGGAACGTTTCGTCCGTCTGGATTCCACCCGCACCACCCCGGGCAACGGATTGGGACTGTCCCTGGTCAGCGCCGTGGCCCACCTGCATGGCGCCGACCTCTTGCTCGAGGACAACCGGCCGGGCTTGCGCCTGATCCTCAGATTTCCCGCCACCTGACACGTCTGACGGTTGATCGCCACCGCCCCAGGCCCCAGTATGTCTTGCCCCGTCCCCCGCAAGGGAGTTTCCCATGGCCGGCAACGGTCTGATGCGCCGCTGGCAAGCCGCCTGGAAAGCCTTCCGCGACAGCGGCAAGACGCCCCAGCCCGCGATCGAGCGCCCCGACGCATTGTTGGAGATGGTGCCGGCCATCATCTACGCCCAGACCGGCCTGGCTCCGTCAGGACTGACCTTCGTCGGCGGCAACGTCAAAGACATTCTGGGCTATACCGCCGCCGAAGTGATGGCGCATCCCGATTTCTGGGTGGAGCACCTGCACGCCGAGGACCGCGAACGCTGTCTCGCCACCTTGCGCCAATTGCGCGAGGTCGACCAGGTCGAGATGGAATACCGCATGCGGGCCAAGGACGGCCATTGGGTGTGGCTGCATGACGAATGCCGCGCCATCCGCGACGACAAGGGCAACCGGATCGAGGTGGTGGGGTCGTGCATCGACGTCAGCCGCCGCTACCGCTTCGAACAGGAACTGGCCCGCAGCGAGGCCGATCTGCGGGCCGCCCAGGCACGTCTGGTGGACGCCCTGGAAAGCAGCGGCGACGGCTTTTCGGTATTCGACGCCCAGGACCGTCTGGTCGCCTTCAACAGCCGCTACCTGGCCATCTATCCGACCATCGCCGACATCATCCGCCCCGGCGTCAGCTTCGAGGAATTGCTGCGGACCAGCGCCGCACGCGGACAATACAAAGGCGTCGATGCCCGACAGGTCGAATCCTGGGTGCGTGATCGGCTGGAAAAGCACCGCAACCCCCAGGACGGCGCCTTCGAACAATTGCTGGACGACGGCCGCTGGCTGGAAATCGTCGAACGCCCCACCGCCGAGGGCGGACGTGTCGCCATCCGCCGCGAAATCACCGAACGCAAGCATTTCGAAGCCACGCTGAAGGACGAACTGGCGTTCAAGCAGACGTTGATCGACGCGCTTCCGTTTCCGGTGTTCTACAAGAACACCGACCTGGTCTATCTGGGCTGCAACGGCGCCTTCGCCGAGGCCCTGGGCAAGGCGCCGGAAGACATCGTCGGCAAGACCCTGACCGAAACCTACAGCGCCGAGAAGGCCGCCGAGTTCAGCCGCCGCGACCTGGAACTGCTGGCCAGCGGCGGGGTACAACGCTACGAAACCACCTTCCGCTGGGGCGACGGCTCGATGCGCAGCATCGCCATCGTCAAGGCCACCTTCGCCGGCCCCGATGGCCAGACCGCCGGCTTGATCGGCACCATCATCGACCTGACCCAGCAAAAGCAGGCCGAGGACGAATTGGTGCGCACCGCGCGACTGGCCACCTTGGGACAGATCGCCTCGGAAGTGGCGCACGAGTTGAACCAGCCGTTGTCGATCCTGCGCATGACGGCGGAAAACGCCGTCGAGAAGCTGTCGCGCGGCGACTTGCCCGCCGACGGGCTTGAAAGAAAGCTGGCGGTGATGGTCGAGCAGGCGTCGCGCATGGCCGACATGATCGGCCATCTGCGGTCGTTCGTGCGCGGTGGCAACGAAGAACGTCAGTCCTTCTCGCCGCTTGAACCGATCAAGGCAGCCCTCAACCTGATGCGCCAGCAATTCGTGCTGGACGACATCGCCGTGTGTGTGGACCTGCCGGAGCAATGCCCGTCCCTGACCGGTCAGCAGGCCCAGTTGGAGCAGGTGGTGATCGCCCTGCTCAGCAACGCCCGCGACGCCGTCTGTGCCCATCGCCCCCCCCGCTCGCGAAACATCTGGGTCGAACTGACGGCGTCGTCCCAGCAGCTTTTGCTTTGCATCCGCGACAATGGCGGCGGCGTGCGCGACGATTTGTGGCCACGGGTGTTCACGCCGTTCTTCACCACCAAGCGTGATGGCGCCGGAACCGGCCTGGGATTGTCGGCCAGCCTGAACATCGTCGCCGGCATGGGCGGCCAGTTGCACGGGCGCAATGTGGGACAAGGCGCCGAGTTCCGTGTCGTCTGGCCACTGGGTGCCGCCCCCGTCCGCGCCACGGATTCCTTGGCTCCACCACGCCAGCATCGGGTTCTGGTGGTGGACGACGAACCCCTGGCGGTGGAATGCCTGCATGATTACCTGCAGGCCCGCGGCTATGAGGTGGTCACCGCCATCTCGCCGCTGGACGCGGTGGAAATGGCGCGATCCAGCCTGTTCGACCTGGTGTTGACCGACCAGCGCATGCCTGGCATGGACGGCAACGTGTTGATTTCCCGCCTGCGCGAGCTGCAACCCGGCCTGGCGGCGATCATGATGTCGGGCGGCACCATGCCGCTGCCTCCGGCCAGCGAAGGCCCGGTGGCCCGCCTGAACAAGCCCCTGGTCCTGGACGAACTGGGCCAGACGGTGGAACGCATGCTGGCCGACGCTTGGACGCCACCCTCCGCCGATGACGAGCCCCCGCCGGACCAGACCTCGCCCGGCGCCTCTTCGCCGGCCCAGCGCTTGTGGCAGATGGGCGAGCTGACCGCCCACTTGGCCCACGATTTCGGCCAACCGCTGAACATCATCCGCCTGAACGTCGAAAACCTGCTGGACGGTTTCGACGGCGACGACCGCCAACGCCGCGGCCTCGGCTCCACCCTGGAGCAATGCCGCCGCATGCAGGAGATGACGCAAAAGCTGCTGGCCGCCACCCGGCGCCCCAAGACCCCGGGTCGACGCTTCGACATCCTTGGGTCGCTCAGGCGCGTGCTGGCCGAGTTTCAGGACCACGTGCGCATGCAGGACATCGCCTTCCGCTGGCATGCGGCCACCAGGCTTCCGCCGGTCAGCGGCCATCCACAGCGCTTCGAAGAGGCCGTGCGCCAAGTGCTGCGCAATTCCTGCCAGGCCCTGGCCAGCGAGGCGCTGGCCCGACACACCCAAGTCCCGCCCTGGCGGGCGGAACTGACGGTCAGTTGCCAGAAGTCGCCGCAAGGCGGCATCGACATCGTCGTCGCCGACAACGGCCCCGGTCTGCCCGACGAAATCCGCCAGGCGGTGGAAAACGGGACGGGACGCGGTCTGGGCCTGCCCATCGCCATGGGGGTGGTGGCCGAGATGGACGGCAGCCTGGTCATCGACAAGGACGGCCCCGGCGCCATCATCCGCATTCACCTGCCGACGGCACGACGCCGAGTCCACGTGGTGGCACCGACCGAGCAGCGCTGCCCCAACACTTGGGAGCCCGTCGCCGACCCAGCCCAAGCCGAAGCCGCCCTGGTGGTCGGCCGCTGGCCCGACATCCTGGTCAGCATCGAGGAAACCTGGCGCCAGATCCCCGACCGTCCGCTGCTGGCCATGGCCGCCCTTGACCCCGACCAAGCCCGCCAGGCGGTGTCCAGGGGGGCGACCATGGTTTTGCCCTTGGACACCGATCACGCCACCTTGGTTTCATACATGGAGGAATGCCTGGATGAAGTGCCGTTGGGATAAGGTTTTGCTTGCGCCCCTCCGCCCAAAGACGTAACACAGACGGGTGGGAGGAAAGCTCATGCGTGTAATTCTTGCCGACGATCACGTCATGCTGCGAGAGGGGCTGCGGCCTTTCATCGAGAAGATATCGCCCGGCATCACCGTGCAAGAAGCCGGTTCCTTCACCGAAGCCTTCACTCAGATCGAGGCCGATCCGGCGGTCGACCTGCTGATCCTGGACATCAAGATGCCGGGCATGAACGGCTTTCAGGGGCTGACCACGGTCAAGACCAAGTACCCCAGCATCCGCTGCGTCATCTTGTCGGCCGTCGCCGACCGCGACCACGTGCTGGAAGCCATGCGTCTGGGCGCCGACGGCTTCATCCCAAAGCATTTGTCTGGTTCCGCCATGGTTTCCGCCCTGCAACTGGTGCTGTCCGGCGAACGCTTCATTCCGTCCATGCTGATGGACGGCTCGTCCGGCGTCGGCGGCGGCATGGATAAGTCCGGTTCCGGAGACCTGTTGGGCCGCCTGACCCCGCGCGAACGCGACATCCTGCATTTGCTGCGCGAAGGCTTGCCCAACAAGGTGATCGCCGCCCGCCTGGATGTCAGCGAGGTGACGGTGAAATCCCATCTGGGCAACATGTTCCGCAAACTGGGTGTGCAGAACCGCTTGCAGGCCATGCGCATCCTGGTCGACACCGAAGCCCTGTAGACCATGGCGCCCGCGCCCTGCCCAGCCCGTGTCGCCAAATCCGACGGAAAGGGTGACGCATGCTGACGCGGGCCTTCGTGCACGACGCCAACCAATCCCTGCACGTCATCCGCCTGGCGGCCGAGGCCCTTGCCCTGGAACACGGCGATGGCCGCCTCAGCGCCGAACGTCTGCAGAAAAGGGTCGCCGCCATTCTGACCCAGGTCGAACACTTGACCGAACTGGTCGCCAACCAACCGTCGGACAAGGGGGGCTGATCTCATGGACATCCTGCTTGCCGACGACCACGCCATGGTCCGCGACGGACTGCTGCCTTTCCTGGAACGGGTCGTTCCCGACGCCCGGGTGGTCGAGGCCGCGACCCTGGACGAGGCCCTGGACAAGGCCCGCCAGTGTCCGCAACTGGGGCTGGCCATCCTGGACCTCAACATGCCGGGCATGGACGGGCTGAACGGCCTGTCGGCCATGCTGAAGGCGCATCCCCAGGTTCCGGTGGTCATCCTGTCGGGGTCCACCCACCCCGCCGACGCCTATCATTCCATCGAGGCCGGGGCCAACGGCTTCATCCCCAAGACCATGCGCGGCGAAACCATCATCGGCATCCTGCGTTTGGTGCTGTCGGGCGAAAAATACGTTCCGCCCTATTTGTTCGACTACCACCATGACAAGCACAGCCGGGACGAAGCCGAAAGCGACCCCAACTCGCCCCTTTCAAGCCTGTCGAAACGCGAACACGACATCCTGAAACTGATCGTCGACGGCGCCCCCAACAAAGTGATCGCCCGCGCCCTGGATTTACAGGAAGTGACGGTGAAAGCGCATCTGCGCAACATCTTCCGCAAGCTGGCGGTCAGCAACCGCACGGAAGCGGCCCGCACCGCCATCCTGGCCGGGATCACCGGGTCCGGCCAGGCGCAAGCCTGATCTTCTCTTGCTTATTCGATCAAACCGCGACGGATGGCATAAGTGGCCAGTTCCGCCGAATTGTGCAGGTCCAACTTCTGCATGATCTTGGTTCGGTGGGTTTCCACCGTCTTGATGGCGATGGACAAGGTGTCGGCGATCTCGCGGTTCTTCAGACCTTGCGCGATCAGACGCAGCACTTCCAGTTCACGGGCGGTCAGCGCCGGCACGTTGGCGTCGCCGCCGTCCAAATGATCGCGCACCAGTTCCACGTCCAATCCCGGCCCCAGATATTGGCGCCCCATGCGCACCGAGTTGATGGCGGCCATCAACTCTTCGTGCCCCAGTCGCTTCAGCGCGTAACCGTCGGCCCCGGCGGCCAGGGCTTCCGCCACCCGGCGTTCGCAATTGGCCACGGTCAGGATCAACACGCGGATCTGCGGGGCCGCCCGCTTCAAACGACGGGTCGCCTCGACCCCGTCAAGAACCGGCATGGACAAATCCATCAGCACGATGTCGGGACGCAAGCTTTTCGCCATGTCGACGGCGGCGGCGCCATCCTCGGCCTCGCCGACGATCTGCACGTCCTCGGCCTTCAACAAAGCGGCCAACCCCTGGCGCACGAGCAACTGATCCTCGGCGATCAGGATGCGAATGGGCACTTGGTTTCTCCTTCAACCGGTTGCGCGGTGTCATGGGGGGCTTGCGACAAGATGCACTATTTGAGCGGCAAAATCGATACGCCACGTATCATAATGCCATGCTTGCTCCGAAACCCTGTCGCCCATAACCTGGGCACAGGAAATTTATGCGGAGTTTTTAGGCATGAAGATCGCCGTCGCCAGTTCCGACTTCATATCGGTCAGCGGCCACGCCGGGCGGGCCAAGCATTGGTTGGTCTACCATGTGGACGAAAACGCCCAGGTTTCCCCGCCGCAACGGATCGAGCTGGCCAGCGACCAAGTCATTCATTACGTCGAGGAAAACGGTCAGCCCCACCCGCTGGACGGCATCGACGTGGTGATCACCCTGTCGGCCGGTGAAGGCTTCGTCAAACACATGGAAAAGCGCGGCGCACAGGTGGCGATGACGGCGGAAAAGGACGCCGCCAAGGCGGTGCGCGATTATCTGGCCGAAACCCTGTCCGCCCCCAGGCCGCGCCCCATCGGCAGCCTGATCTGCAAGACCATGGACCTGTTTTCCAAGCATAAATGAAAAAGGGGGGCCGAAGCCCCCCTTTCCATGTTCATCGCGGAACGGCTTATTCCACCGCCTCGCTGCGGGCCTTGGAATAACCGATGCTTTGCAAGGACTCGTCGATTTCTTCCAGGATGGCCGGGTCGTCGATGGTCGCCGGCATCTTGTATTCCTGGTTGTCGGCGATCTTCTGCATGGTGCCGCGCAGGATCTTGCCCGAACGGGTCTTGGGCAGACGCTTGACCACGGTGCAGCTCTTGAAGGCGGCGACCGGGCCAATGACTTCGCGCACCAGCTTGACCACTTCCTTGATCACCTCGTCTTCCGACTTGGTGACGCCGGCCTTCAGGCAGATGAAGCCCAGCGGCAACTGCCCCTTCAGTTGGTCGGCGACGCCGATGACGGCGCATTCGGCAACGTCGGGATGGCTGGCCAGCACTTCTTCCATCTGACCGGTGGACAGACGATGGCCGGCGACGTTGATGATGTCGTCGGTGCGGCTCATCACATAGGCATAGCCGTCCTCGTCGATCATGCCGGCGTCGGCGGTCTTGTAGAAGCCGGGGAACTCGGACAGGTAGCTGTCGAAGAAACGCTGTTCGGCGTTCCACAGGGTGTAGAAGGTGCCGGGGGGCAGCGGCAGCTTGACCACCAGCGAACCGGTCTGGCCGGGCTTGCACGGGTGATGGCCTTCGTCCAGGACCTGCAGGTCCCAACCGGGGGCCGCCTTGGTGGGCGAGCCGGGCTTGACCGGGAATTCATGCAGACCCAGGCAGTTGGCGGCGATGGCCCAGCCGGTTTCGGTCTGCCACCAGTGGTCGACCACCGGAACCTTCAGGTTGGTCTGCGCCCATTTGATGGTGTCGGGGTCGGACCGCTCGCCGGCCAGGAACAGCGCCTTCAGGCTGCTCATGTCGTACTTCTTCAACAGTTCCGCGTTGGGGTCTTCACGCTTGATGGCACGGAAGGCGGTGGGCGCGGTGAACAACGCGGTGATCTTGTGCTGGCTGATGACGCGCCAGAAAGCGCCGGCATCGGGGGTGCCCACCGGCTTGCCCTCGTACACCACGGTGGTGGCGCCGTGCAGCAAGGGCGCATAGCAGATGTAGGAATGGCCGACCACCCAACCCACGTCGGAGGCGGCCCAGAA
>JAIWOG010000076.1 GCA_020217035.1 Magnetospirillum sp.
CACCTGGCCCGGCTCGATGTTATAGACGTTCTTCATGGTCCACTTCAGCGCCACCATGTGGCCGCCATTGTCGCGGACGACGCCCTTGGGCTGGCCGGTGGTGCCCGAGGTGTAAAGGATGTACAGCGGGTCGGTGGCGGCGACCGACACGCATTCCGCCGGCGCCGCCTTGGCCGCCTCGGACCAGTCGATGTCGCGGCCGGCGATCATCTCGGCGGCGACCTGCGGGCGCTGCAAGATGACGGTGTGGGACGGCTTGTGGTCGGCCAGCTCGATGGCGTGGTCCAGCAACGGCTTGTAGGGGATGACGCGGGCGGTCTCGATGCCGCAGCTGGCGGAAACGATGACCTTGGGCTGGGCGTCGTTGATGCGGGTGGCCAATTCGTTCGAGGCGAAGCCGCCGAACACCACCGAATGGACGGCGCCCAGACGGGCGCAGGCCAGCATGGCGACCACCGCTTCGGGGACCATGGGCATGTAGACGATGACGCGGTCGCCCTTGGCCACACCCAGGCCACGCAGCAGGCCGGCGAACTTGGACACCTGATCCTGCAATTCGGCATAGGTGATGGTCCGCACGGTGTCGGTCACCGGGCTGTCGTAAATGATGGCGGCCTGGGCGCCGCGGCCGGTTTCCACGTGGCGGTCCACGGCGTTGTAGCAGGTGTTGACCTCGCCACCGGTGAACCAGCGATAGAACGGCTTGCGGGAATCATCCAGCACCTTTTCCCAGGGCTTGGTCCAGGTGATGTCCTTGGCGGCTTCTGCCCAGAACCCTTCCGGGTCCTTCAGCGAGCGCTCGTAGGCCAGCTCATACGCGTTGCTCATTGGTGGCGTTCCCTCTGCTTAGACGAACTGTTCACGTGGTCGGGGTCCAGCCCCTTCCTTCGCGGCGGCCAAGATGCACCAGTCGCGAAATTTTTGCAAAGCCCCAATCAAGCGAAATGCAATAGAAGGGCAAACAGCGGCAAGCCTGCGCCACAAAATGTCGTCTGAATACTGGATTTCGACACCGGAATGCGGAAATAAAACAACCACCCATTACACAAATCGCAAAAACAAGACGCCCGCCAGCCTGCTGGCCGACGGGCGTCACCATCAATCAAGCACTCAAGCCAGGGTCAATGTGGATTGGCGGCGCTGAAACGGGACAATTCGTCCTTGATGCGCAGTTTTTGCCGTTTCAAGTCGGCGATCTGCACCTCGTCGGGCAGGGGGCGGCGTGTTTCCATCTGGATAGCGGAATCAATCGCGGCATGGCGGGCTTTCAAAGACTCGATCCGGTCCTGAAGGCTCATTACAATCCTCCCTGAAGATGGGGTAAGGAGGTTAGATTATGACAGCACCCAAGCCCTGTCAGCAAAAAAATTGCGTTTTATGACCTATCGAGCCTGCGAAGGCAACCCACTTTCTTGCCGTGGCGGAGAATAATTCACATGAGCGTCATCCCCAGCCGTTTGGTCGTCGGAATCAGCGGCGCCTCGGGCATCGTCTACGGCATCTCCGCCCTGAAAGCCCTGCGCCGGATGGGGGTGGAAACCCATTTGGTGGTCAGCAGGGCGGCCGAGATCACCCTGGCCCACGAAACCAGCGTGAAGGTGGCCGAATTGCGGGCCATGGCCGATCATTGGCACAAGCCAGACGACATCGCCGCGGCGCCTGCTTCCGGGTCGTTCCGCACTTTGGGCATGCTGGTGGCGCCCTGTTCGATCCGCACCATGAGCGAGATCGCCAGCGGCGTCACCACCTCGCTGCTGACGCGGGCCGCCGACGTCACCTTGAAGGAACGCCGCCGCCTGGTGCTGATGGTGCGCGAATCGCCGCTGCACACGGGGCATCTGCGCACCATGCTGGCATTGTCGGAAATGGGCGCGGTGATCGCGCCGCCGCTGCCAGCCTTCTACGCCAAGCCGCAAAGCCTGGACGACATGGTGGAACACAGCGTCGGCCGCGCCCTGGACCTGTTCGGCCTGGACAGCGGGATCACCCGCTGGGGGGAATGACCTGACAGCCCCCCCAGGCGAAGGCATCCATGGCGATCACCCCATGTTCCACCGAATGGTGAAGCCGGCGCCCTTGTGTCCCTCCTGCCCCGGCGGCGACGAACAGCGGCATCAAATGTTCGTCGCTGGGGTGGTTTTGCACCGCATAGGGGGCTTGCCGTCGGTAATCCTCCAGGGCCGGCCGGTCGCCGGCCTCGACCTTCTCCGACAGCCAATGGGTGAAGGCGGACACCCATTCCAAGGCCGGAACATCCCGAGGCTGACCGGAAAAGGCTTGCAGGTTGTGGGTGGCGCAACCGCTGGCCACCAACAACACGTCCTTGTCCAGCAAAGGCGCCAGACGACGGCCGAACTCCCAATGATCGTGCGGCGTCCCCTGGCGTGACACCGAAACCGGCACCACGGCGACGTCGGCTTCGGGCCACATCAACTTGGCCACGGTCCAAATGCCGTGATCCAGCCCCCGCCCCGCCATCAGCTTGGCGCCGGTGGTTTGCGCCAGTTTGGCCGCCACATCGGGCGCCCCCGACGCTGGATATCGCATGTCGTAAAGCGGCGGCGGAAAGCCGAAGAAATCGTGGATGGTGCGGGGCTGGGTGGCGGCGCCCACGGCAAAACCGTCGCTTTGCCAATGGGCCGACACCGCCAACACCGTTTTGGGACGCGGCAGGCTTTGCCCCAATTGGCCCAGGAAGCGGCTGGCCGAAGACGCTTCCAAGGCGATCATGGGCGAGCCATGGGACAGGAACAGCGTCTTCGGCGCATCCATGATCAGATCTCCTTGCCGATCAGATGATCGACCGAGTAACGGCCGCCGCCCTTGACGGCATAGGCCAAGGTGACGATGGCCCACAACAGCGGGTATTCGAAGCCGCCGGCGGTCCAGAAAAAGCCCTTGCCCAGATGCACCTGGAACGCCGCCACCAGCAGCAAACCGGTGGCCAGCGCCGCCGCCGGACGGGTCAGCAGCCCCAAGGCCAAGGCCAGGCCGCCGAAGAACTCGATCAGACCGGCGATGGTGGCGATGCCGGCCGGCAGGCCCAGCTTGGCCTGGAAGAACTGTTCGGTGGCTTCCAGACCATAGCCGCCGAACAGGCCGAACAGCTTCTGGGCGCCGTGGGGCACCAGGAACAGACCGGCCGCCGCCCGCACCAGCGGATCGGCCAGCGGCGACAAGGTTTCATAGATTGGGGTCAGGGCGGGAACGACGGCAGCGGAAGAACGCAGGGTTTGGGTGCTCATGGGATGATCTCCGACAGGAATGAAGCTGTCGTGAAGATGCGCCTTTGCGCCTAAGGCAACAATTATCTATATTGTCGAAACACTGTTGCTGAATAGTAGACAATCATGGACCAATTGGCCGCCCTGACAGCCTTTGTCGCCACCGTGGAAGCCGGCGGCTTCAGCCCGGCCGCCCGGCGTCTGGGGGTGTCGAAATCCCTGCTCAGCCGACAGGTCGCGCATTTGGAAGCGGAATTGGGGGTGCGCCTGCTGCAACGGACCACCAGACGCCTGTCCCCCACCGAAGCCGGCGAATTGTATTTCCAGCGGGCCCAGCGCATTTTACAGGATCTCGAGGAAGCGGCCTCGGAAGTGGGGCAATTGCAGACCGCGCCACGCGGCAAGTTGCGGGTCAGCGCGCCCATGTCGTTCGGCGTCCTTCATTTGGCCCCGGCCCTGCCGAAATTCCTGGAATCCTGCCCGGAGCTTGAGTTGGAACTTTCGCTGAGCGACCGTTTCGTCGATTTGATCGAAGAAGGAATCGACGTCGCCGTGCGCATCGGCCGGCTGGCCGATTCCACCCTGATCGCCCGCCATGTCGCCCCCATCCGGCGTGTCGTCTGCGCCAGCCCGGCCTATCTGGCCCGCTGCGGCGTCCCAAGCCACCCCGCCGAATTGGTCGCCCATGCCGGCCTCAGCCATCTGGGCATGGGACCGACAGAGTGGCGCTTCGTCGTCGATGGCAAACCCGAAACCGTGCGGGTGCAATCGCGGCTGAGCGCCGGCAACGGCGAAGCCTTGCGCATATTGGCCCTGGCGGGATTGGGCCTGGTCTACCTGCCGACATTCTTCGTTGGCGACGACATCCGCGACGGCACGTTGGTGCCGGTTCTGGAACAATACGTGCCGCAAGACAGCGCCCTTTACGGCGTCTATCCGCACAGCCGTCATCTGTCGGCCAAGGTCCGCGCCTTCCTGGACTTCCTGTGCTGCCAATTCGGCCCCGAGCCGCCTTGGGATAGATGAGTTACAACCGATCCAGGCGTTCGTTGACCTTGGGCAGCCACAGGCTGCGCAGCAGCGACAACACCTCTTCACGGGCGGCCTGGTTGGATTTGCCACCGCCCAGGTCGATGCCGGCCTGCTCCATGTCCAGCACCGTCAGCCCCCACAGGAACAGATAGCGATAGATCACCCGCTCGCCGAAGCCGTCGGCCAGGCGGAACCCCAGGACCTTGCTCATGCGTGGCAGGATTTCGGCCATTTTCTGCTTGTTGCGGTCGGTCAAAGCCGACAAGCGCGAACGGGTGACCAGCCAGTCGATGCCCGAACGGTGGGCGGCACGGCGTTCCCTGCGCAATTCCCACACCAGGGTGGAATAGACCCCACCCGCCTGCAATTGCCAGCTGACCGGGTCCAGACGTCCCAACAGGTCAAGGTCCAACAAGGAATCGTTGATGGGCGTGATCAAGGTGTCGGCGTGAACATGGGCGTGACGGGCCAGGGCCACGTCGGAGCCCGGGCAGTCGATGACGACGAAGTCGTTGTGTCCGGCCAGATGCCCCAGCAAACCGGCGAGGCCGGCCTTTTCCTGAGCGGCGGCTTGGGCTTTCAGTTCGGCGCTGGAAGGTTGCATCACCACCATGGTCGGCGTCGGCAGGTCGATACCGCTGCGTTCCATCCAGGCGCGACGGTTGGAAAAATAGCGCCCCAGGCTTTGCTGTCGATGGTCCAGGTCGATGCAGCCGACCTTGAACCCCAGACGCAGCAATCCCACCGCCACATGCATGGACACCGTGGTCTTGCCGCACCCGCCCTTTTCGTTGCCGACGACGATGATGTGGGCGGCCCGCCCCGACATGACTTGATCCTGTCTTTGTTGCCGGGGCATGCTACACCATCTTCGTCACCTCTCAATCCCCTGCCGCGAAGGTCCGCCATGAAACCCGCTTTGCCGCCTCCGCCCTTTCCGGCGGCCATGGTCGGCCTGCTCGCCGATCTTTCCTGCGTGCTGTTCCGACGCAGCATGGATGGCGACGGCACCTTGCGCTACGATTGGGTGTCACCCAACACCCAATCGCTGTTCGGCATCGCCCCCGAAGACCTGAGCGTCAACCAGGTGGGGGCGCTGAACGCCGTCCACTGGGCCGACCGTGACGACCATTTGCGGGAAATCAAGCGCTCGGCCGCCCAGATGGACCGCTGCACCGAATTGTTCCGCCTGATCACGGCGGACGGCCAAACCCATTGGCTCCGCGGCTCGGCCCATCCGACCCGCGCCGCCGACGGTTCGGTGACCTGGGACGGCGCCTGGCTTGACGTCACCCAGTGGATGCGGGCCGAACACCATTTCCAGACCGTCATGGACCACGCCGAGGATTGCATCCTGACGGTGGATTGCGCCACCGGCATCGAATGGGCCAACGCCGCCACCGAACGCCTGTTCGGCTGCGGCGAGGGGGGCTTGCGCGGCAAGTGCCTGATCGAGTTGATCCACCAGCCCTGCCCGGTTGCCAAGGGCGAGTGCCACGACGACCAGATGATGGCGTGCTTCCGACGCGGCACCAGCGAGGTCGTCGCCAGGCGCGGCGACGGCAGCACCTTTCCCTTCGAGATGACGGTGTCGGAAGTGCGCAGCGACGGCCGGCTGTCGCTGATCGTCATCGGCCGCGACATCACCCAGCGCAAGCACACCGAAACCGCGCTGGCCGAGGCCGAACAACGCCTGCGCCTGACCTTCGAGGCCGCCCCCATCGGCATCCTGGTCGCCGATCCCCATGGTTTGGTCCGCCAAAGCAACCCCGCCTTCCATCGCATGGTCGGCCGTGCCGCCGACCAGGTGCAGGGCGCCGCCTTGCAAACCCTGGTGCCGGAATTGCCGGTGGACTGGAGCGAACAGCCGTTCAGCCGGGAAGTCGACACCGCCCTGGACGACGGCCGGCAGCGCCGCTGGTCCCTGACCGGACGCCATTTCGCCGCCGGCAAAGACGACAACAGCCTGTCCATCCTGCTGCTGGTCGAGGACGTCACCGAGGCGACCCGCGCCGAGGAACAACGCCGCAAGATGGAACGGGTGCTGACCGAAGGCCAGAAGCTGGAAGCCCTGGGCCGCCTGGCCGGCGGCATCGCCCATGAACTGAACAACATGTTGGGGCCGATCCTGATGGGCGCCGAGTTGCTGATGCGCGGCGGGTCCCTGGACGACAAGAATCGCGAACGCTGCACCCGCATCGTCGAGGCCGCCAAGCACGGTCGCGACATCGTGCGCGGCGTTCTGGCCTATTGCCGGCAGGACCGCCCCGACATGTCCATGGTCGATCTGGCGCCGGTGATGCGCCAGTTCAGCGACCTGGCCCGCTCCAGCCTGCCGCCCACGGTCAAGTTGGAGGTGAACATCGACGACGACCAAGCCATGGTCATGGGCAATGCCGGCCAGTTGGTGCAGATTTTGCTGAACCTGGCCAACAACGCCCGCGACGCCATGAACGGCAAAGGCAACCTGACGGTGCGCCTGATCCGCACCATGGACGAGGTGCCGCACGCCCTGATCTCGGTGGCCGACAGCGGTTGCGGCATGACCGAAACCGTCGCCGCCCGCATCTTCGACCCCTTCTTCACCACCAAGCCGGTGGGCCAAGGCACCGGCCTGGGCCTGTCGGTGGTGCATGGATTGGTCACCGCCATGGGTGGTTCGGTGGCGGTCAGCAGCCAGCCCGGTCACGGCGCCATCTTCACCATCGCCTTGCCGTTGGCCGACATGGCTTGCCCAACACCGTGAAAGCGATTATCAAGCCAGCATCAAGGGACATTAGACGGGGGAACCACCATGAGCCGCATCCTGATCGTCGAAGACACGCCCCTGATGCGTGACACCCTGGTGGACGTGCTGGGCGAGTTGGGGCACCAGGCGGTCACCGCCGAGAACGGTGCCGAAGCGGTGGAAATGATCGCCGCCGGCCATGCCTTCGACATCATCGTCACCGACATCATCATGCCCGAGATGGACGGCATCGAGGCCATCCTGGAAATCCAGACCATGTGCCCCGAAACCCCGATCATCGCCATTTCCGGCGGCAGCGCCCGCCTGGAAAAGGCCGCCGGCCTGGACACCGCCAAGCGCTTGGGTGCGGTGGCGGTGCTGGAAAAGCCGTTCGAGGTTGACGCCCTGGTCGCGGCCCTGGCGATGGCGGAAAACCGCTAACCCTTAGACTTGATTCAGCCAAAGCGGAAACAAGTCTCGTTTTTAAAATGGCCCGTTCCGGGCTGCTCAATCGCCGCTCGGGCTGATCTCATATTCACGCTTCGCGTGAATATGCTAGGATTGCGGCTTCATGCCCCGGCGGCGGCGGTCGTCGGCCAAGGCGCGGGCCAGCGCCTCGCCGGCGGCGATGGTGTCGGTCACGTAACGCCAATAGGCTTGCGCCAGCACCAGGGAGGAACGCAAGACCGCGTCGCTGATGGTGGTATCGGACACGGGGTGCTGAACAACGTCGGCGCCGATTCCGCCAAACGCCCGCCATGGGGCGCCGCCTTCGTAGTCCATGGGCGCCACCAGACGCACCGGCATCGAATCGCCCCTGGGTTCGCTGGCGATTTCCGCCGGTCGCAGGATTTCCGTCAGCCCCATGTCCTCCCAGGTCCACCACCGGGCGTAGATCCATTCGCACAAGGTGCGGCTCCAGGCGATGAAGTCGTCGCGAGCCCGCGTGTTGGGGAATTCCGCCAGGTGGGGAGAGAATTTATAGGAGATGACGGCGAAGGCCCGGCCATCGGACGCCACCGTGCGCTCGGCCAGACGCTTCAACACCCGCGCCTTGTCCAGGTGACGGTTCGCTTCAAGCACGCTGCCCGCCAATTGCCGATCCAGACATTGGGCTTGCTCGCCGAAGGTTCGCCCCGCCATGTGACCGTCATGGTCGCGAAACACCCCCACCAGGGGCCGTCCCAGATGGTCGGCCAGGGCGCTCAGGAAACGACCGATCTCGGGGGCGGAACGGGGTTGGCCCAGAAGTATGTAGACGTAAACGGGGGGGAGCGTTTCCGGATTGCCGCCGACCAGGTTGTCGACCACCGATTCGGGGATGTCTTCGGCCACCGAATACAACGATCCGTCGGGAAACCCCACATAGACGCCGTCGATGTCGGCCAAGCCAGTATCGACATAGCTGTATTCCACCAGCCGGAAGGGCGCCAATTCGCGATAGATCGCCCGGTTGGCCGGATTGGCCGGGGCCAGGGTCTCGCCCGCCGCCGCCTGTTCCGCCAGCAATTGCGCGAACGCCTGGACCACTTGGGTCGAATCGATCCTGATCCGGATGACGTCATCTAGGATTTTCACGGACATGCCCTCGCCCTCTGCATGGCCGCATGATACCAGACCAAGCCACCTTCGGTACCGAGAAAGTGCCATGTCACCGCCATTGGGCGTTGACAGGGCGGCACCAGAGAGTAGTTTTCAAAGTACAGTCCCATCATGCGGGACCAACAAGGTGGGCGAATGGAATATTTCCTTCAGCAGTTGATCAACGGACTGACTTTGGGAGCCATTTATGGCCTGATCGCCATCGGTTACACCATGGTATATGGCATTATTCGCATGATCAATTTCGCCCATGGCGAGATTTACATGCTGGGTGCCTTCATATCCCTAATTGCATTCCTGGTTTCCACCCTGATGGGGGGCACCTCGGTTGCCTTCGGTTTGCTGGCGGCGTTGGTGTCCACCATGGTTTTGACCGGACTATACGGTTGGGCGGTGGAACGGGTCGCCTATCGCCCACTGCGCAACGCCCCGAAATTGGCGCCGCTGATTTCCGCCATCGGCATGTCCATCGTTTTGCAGAACTTCTCGCAATTGAGCCAAGGGGCGCGGGTCAAGCCGCTGCCACCCTTGTTCAAGGGCGGAATCGAGCTGATGCACGGCGAGACCTTCTCGGTCAGCCTGTCCTATTTGCAGATCACCATCATGGCCCTGACCCTGGTGCTGATGGCGGTGTTCACCTGGGTGATCACCCGCACGTCCCTGGGTCGCGCCCAACGCGCCACCGAACAAGACATGAAGATGGCGGCGCTGTTGGGGGTCAACACCGACCGCATCATCTCGGCGACCTTCGTCATGGGCGCCACCCTGGCCTCGGTGGCCGGGCTGATGGTCACCCTTTATTATGGCGTCATCGATTTCTACATCGGCTTCTTGGCCGGCATCAAAGCCTTCACGGCGGCCGTGCTGGGCGGCATCGGCTCGTTGCCCGGCGCCATGCTGGGGGGGCTTTTGATCGGCTTGATCGAAGCCTTCTGGTCCGGTTATTTCTCGATCGAATACAAGGATGTGGCCGCCTTCTCCATCCTGGTCCTGGTGCTGCTGTTCCGCCCCACCGGCCTGCTTGGCCGCCCGGAAGTGGAGAAGATCTGAGATGGCGGGGGTGAACCTGCAATCCGCCGCCAAGGACGGCATCCTGGGCGCCGTGGTCGCCGCCGCCCTGGCTCTGCCCATGCTGGGTTTCCGGCTGGTGGATTCCGCCTCGGCCCTGACCTTGGCCACCCGCTTCGACTGGGTGTTGTGGGCCGCCGCCATCGTCGGCCTGGGCCGCTTCGCCGTTTCCATCTTGCGCCAGGCGATCCCCGCCGAACGCGTTCCGGCGATGCCCGATTGGGGCGCCAGATTCCCCAAGGCGCGGCTGGTGGTGGGCTGGGCCATGGCCGGCTTCGCCCTGGCTTTGCCCTTCCTGCCCTTCGCCGACCGATCCTTGGTGGACAAGGCCACCTTGGTGCTGATC
>JAIWOG010000077.1 GCA_020217035.1 Magnetospirillum sp.
TACGTCATGCTGGGCTGGGGGTTGAACATCGTCGTCGGCCTGGCCGGATTGCTGGATTTGGGCTTCGTCGCCTTCTATGCCGTCGGCGCCTATTCCTACGCGCTGTTGGCCACCAAGCTGGATTTGTCGTTCTGGCTGTGCCTGCCGCTGGCCGGTGTTTTCGCCGCCGGGTTCGGCATCCTGCTGGGCTTTCCGGTACTGCGGCTGCGCGGCGACTACCTGGCCATCGTCACCTTGGGCTTCGGCGAGATCATCCGCGTCATCTTGCAGAACTGGGTGGACTTCACCAACGGCCCCAACGGCATCAGCGGCATTCCCCGTCCCAGCCTGTTCGGCCTGGTGTTCACCGCCAACGCGCCGGAAGGCAAGACCACCTTCGCCGATTATTTCGGCCTGGACTTTTCTGGCGACCACCGGGTGATCTTTTTGTATTTCGTCATCCTGGCCCTGGCGCTGATGACCAATTTGTTCACCTTGCGCATCCGCCGCCTGCCCATCGGCCGCGCCTGGGAGGCGCTGCGCGAGGACGAGATCGCCTGCCGTTCCTTGGGCCTGAACCCCACCATGATCAAGCTGTCGGCGTTTGCCACCGGGGCCATGTTCGCCGGTTTCGCCGGTTCCTTCTTCGCCACCCGCCAGGGCTTCATCAGCCCGGAAAGCTTCACCTTCATCGAATCGGCGGTGATCCTGGCCATCGTCGTCCTGGGCGGCATGGGCAGCCAGATCGGCGTGGTGCTGGCGGCGTTGCTGCTGGTCGGGCTGCCCGAATGGTTCCGTGAATTGCAGCAATACCGCATGCTGGCCTTCGGCGGCGCCATGGTGCTGATCATGTTGTGGAAGCCGTCGGGCCTGCTGTCGCACCGCGCCCCCACCATCCGCCTGGGCAAAGGGGCGGCGCCATGACCACGCTTCCGCTTCTGGACGTCGAGCACGTCACCATGCGCTTCGGCGGCCTGTTCGCCGTCAACGATTTGTCCTTCACCGCCCAGCCCAAGGCGATCACCGCCGTCATCGGCCCCAACGGCGCCGGCAAGACCACGTTGTTCAACTGCATCACCGGCTTCTACAAGCCGCAGATCGGGCGCATGACCCTGAACCATGCGGACGGTCCGGTGCTGTTGGAACGCCTGGACGATTACGACATCGCCGCCAAGGCCCGGGTGGCCCGCACCTTCCAGAACATCCGGCTGTTCGCCCGCATGAGCGTGCTGGAAAACCTGATCGTCGCCCAGCATCGCACGCTGATGCGGGCCAGCGCCTTTTCCCTGGCCGGCCTGCTGGGTCTGTCGCGTTACTCCAAGGCCGAGAGGCTGGCGGTGGACAAGGCGCGACACTGGCTGGACCGCGTCGGCCTGTTGGATCTGGCCGACGCGGACGCCGGCTCCCTGCCTTACGGCTCGCAACGACGCCTGGAAATCGCGCGGGCCATGTGCACCGACCCGGTGCTGCTGTGCCTGGACGAGCCGGCCGCCGGCCTGAACCCCAAGGAATCCTTGGAACTGAACACGCTTTTGACCGGTATCCGCGACGAGATGGGCATCGGCCTGTTGCTGATCGAACACGACATGAGCGTGGTGATGGGCATTTCCGATTGGGTGGTGGTGTTGGATTACGGCAGCAAGATCGCCGAGGGCACGCCGGCCGAGATTCGCGACGACCCGGCGGTCATCCGCGCCTATTTGGGCGAACCCGACGAGGCGGAGGCCTGACATGCTGGCGGTGGAGAACCTGCATTCCGGCTATGGCCGCATCCAAGCCCTGCACGGCGTCAGCGTCGAGGTGAAGAAGGGCGAGATCGTCACCCTGATCGGCGCCAACGGCGCCGGCAAGACCACGCTGCTGATGACCATCTGTGGCTCGCCGCGGGCCACCCAGGGCCGGGTGCTGCTGGACGGCCAGGACGTCACCCACTTGCCCATGCACAAACTGGCGCACATGGGATTGGCCCATTCGCCGGAAGGAAGGCGCATCTTCGCCCGCATGAGCGTGCTGGAAAACCTGCAAATGGGCGCGGTGGCCGGCGACCCCGCCCATTACGACGAAGACTTGGAAAAGGTGCTGACCCTGTTCCCGCGCCTGAAGGAACGAATCAACCAGCGCGGTGGCACCCTTTCGGGCGGCGAACAGCAGATGCTGGCCATCGGCCGCGCCCTGATGAGCCGGCCGCGCGTGTTGTTGCTGGACGAACCGTCCCTGGGCCTGGCGCCCTTGGTGGTGCGCCACATCTTCGAGATGATCAAGCAGATCAACCAGGAACAGGGCATGACCGTCTTCCTGGTGGAACAGAACGCCCACCACGCCCTGAAGTTGGCCCATCGCGGTTACGTGCTGGTCAACGGCCGGGTCACCCTGTCGGGCTCGGGGGCCGAATTGCTGGCCAATCCGGAAATCCGCGCCCATTATCTGGAAGGCGGCCACGGAGCGACGGCATGATCCATTCCATCCCCGTCTTCATCGGCGTCACCGTCATCTTCATGGGCGGCTGCGCCTTCATGACCGGACAAGCGGTTTCCAGCACCTGGCGGCCGTTGTGGCAGGTGTTGGCCTACGCCCTGTTGCTGGGCGCCGCCGACCGCTTCCTGGTGTTCGCCCTGTTCGGCGGCCCCTTGCTCAGCCTGGGCGGCTATGTGCTGGACACCGCCGTCATCGCCGCCATCGCCGCGGGCGCTTGGCGGGCGACGCGGGCGCGGCGCATGTGCCTGCAATATCCGTGGATTTACGAACGCGTCGGCTTGTTCGGCTGGCGCCAACGCGTGACGCACTTGGCCTAGGGGATATCGCTTCCCGTGACCCGGTGCTAAGGTTTCCGCCAATAAGTTGTTTTGCCACCAGACGGAGGGTTACGGGAGATGAAGACTTTGAAGACGCTGGCCTTGGCCTCAGTGGCCGCCGTGGCGTTCGGCGCCGCCGCCCATGCCGAGATCCTGTTGGGACTGGCCGGTCCGATGACCGGTCCGGAAGCCCAGTTCGGCGAACAGTTCAAGCAAGGTGCCAACAAGGCCATCGAGGACATCAACGCCAAGGGCGGGGTCCTGGGCCAGAAGGTCAAGATCGTCGTTGGCGACGACGCCTGCGATCCCAAGCAGGCCCGTTCGGTGGCCGAGGAACTGGCGTCCAAGAAGGTCGCCGCAATCATCGGCCATTTCTGCTCGGGGTCGTCCATCCCGGCCTCGGAAGTCTATCAGGAAAACGGCATCCCGCAGATCTCGCCCGGCTCGACCAACCCCACCTACACCGAACGCGGCATGAACAACGTGTTCCGCGTCTGCGGCCGTGACGACCAGCAAGGCCCCACCGCCGCCAATTACATCGCCAAGAAGTATCCGGGCAAGAAGGTCGCCATCATCCATGACAAGTCGGCTTACGGCAAGGGCCTGGCCGACGAGTTCAAGAAGGCGCTGAACACCGCCGGCGTCACCGAGGTGTTCTACGAAGCCATCACCGCCGGTGAAAAGGATTACTCGGCCCTGGTCACCAAGCTGAAGTCGGCGGGCGCCGATTTCGTCTTCCTGGGCGGCTACAAGACCGAAGGCGGCCTGATCGTGCGTCAGATGCGCGACCAGGGCCTGAAGACCACCCTGGTGGGCGGCGACGCCCTGCTGGTCGAGGAATTCTGGGCCATCACCGGCACCGCCGGCGAAGGTACCCTGGTGACCTTCAGCCCCGACCCGCGCCTGTTGCCGCAGAACGCGGCCCTGGTGAAGTATTATCGCGACAAGAAGTACGAACCCGAGACCTACACCCTTTATTCCTTCGGCGCCATCCAGGCTTGGGCCATGGCCGCCGAAAAGGCCGGCAGCACCGACGGCAAGAAGGTGATCGCCGCGCTCAAGGCCAACAAGTTCGACACCGTCATCGGCAATATCGGCTTCGACGCCAAGGGCGACGTGGTCGGCCCCAATTACGTCATGTATGTGTGGAAGAACGGCAAGTACGTTTACGCCGATTGACAAGACTTTCCGCGGCTTTGACGGTGGGCCCGGCGCTGATGCGCCGGGCCTTTCGCATTGACGGGGGCGGACTTTGGGATCAGGCTTTCAACCGTGAGGAAGCCATAAAAGAGAGGGCCGAACGATGCCGATGATGAAGGATTGCATCAACGCCTGTGACCTGGCGCACCGCGCCGCCACCGAAGCCGCCATCCATGGCATGCAGCAAGGCGGCAAGTACGCCGATTGGGAATTGGTGCAATTGCTGCTGGATACCGCCGACATCACCGAAACCGCCGCCGATTTCCTGTTGCGGTCGTCGCGTCAGCACACCTCGGTGCTGCGGGTCACCGCCGAGATCGCTGACAAATGCGCCGATGCCTGCGAAAAACTGGCCGCCGAGGATTTGCGCATGAAGGAATGCGCCGAATCGTGTCGACGCGCCGCCACCCAATGCCGCAAGCTGCTGTGATCCCAGGAAGCCCCGCCTCGGCGGGGCTTTTTCATGGAAACGACATCGCCCTTCATGGCACTTTCACCGCAACGCGAAATTGGGGAACCCACCATGGACGAGACCACCATCACCGGCCACCTGCCCAACATGACCGTGGAAATCAGCCATCGTGCCGATCCCGATGGCGGCGCCGAAATGATGACCATCCATCTGCGGGCCAGCCCCGACTTCCAGACGGCCCTGCCACTGGCCGGAGGCTTCCTGCAGGGCGGCCTGGGACACATGTCGCCGATCTTCGTCCCCCTGCAGATGTGGACACAAGCCATGGAAATGTGGGCGGCGCCGTGGCGCCAACTGGCCCAGGCCAACCCCTTGCTGCGCCTTTTGAGCGAACAGCAGCACGGTAAATGACGTCGTCATGTCTTCCGCGCATGTCGGAACATCCTTCGCGGATGTTGCATATGTGTTCGCCATTGGCTATTCCCCTATCCTGGTCACGCCAATGCTGAAAGTGTCACCCGATCATGCCGTTCATCCAATGGGACAAGTCCTTCAGCGTCGGAACCACCGCCCTGGACGCGGATCACCGACGCTTGCTTGAAATCCTGAACCGCATCTACGAGGCGTGGCAGACCGATCCGTCCAAGGTCGAACTGGACCAGTTGTTCGACGAGTTGCTGGACTACACCGACGGCCATTTCAACCGCGAGGAAAGCAAGCTGGCGGCCCGCGACTACGAAGGTCTGGCCGACCACCATGTCCAGCATGAACGCCTGCGCGAGACGGTGCTGGCCTTCCGCGCCCGCCACCTGGCCGGCAACACGCCTGACGCCCTGACCGAAGAGATGGCCAAGTTCCTGAAATCCTGGCTGATGGATCACATCCTGGGCGAGGACATGAAGTACAAGCCGCTGTTCACAGGCATGCCCTGAAACCACGCCCAGCCGTCACGGACGGCGCAGCGTGTCGGCCAGTTGCGACGCCAGCCAGGTGCATTCCAGCCGCTCGCCGCAACGGACCATGCGGTCGCACGCCAGAACGTCGTCGATGATCCGGCGCATGGCCGCCGAATCCCGGTCGGCGGTGACCGCGCCGACCCCCATCAGCATTCCCAGACATCCATTCTTGCCGCGCTGGACCATGACCCGCACTCCATTATTGGATGTGGGTTCCATTGTCGGCAACACATAGCCCCATGACCAGTGACTCTTCGCCGCGTCAGAAAAAAATAATGTGCGTTTTTAACCAAAAATAGAATATTCGGGGAAGTTGGATCAGGGCTGGGGCGAAAGACCCTTGTTGGCGCGGGCAACGCCGGATGATGGGATGGGGAGATCCCGAAAGGTCTTTCGCGAGTCCGATCTTAAGCGATGAAGGAACGTCTTCGCCACTCCACCACAGGGCGGGCCAAACGGCGGGGATTCGTCCTACCTGTTCCGCCAGTCGCGTCCCACCAGCGGCCCCATCCACGCCATGGCGGCAACCGACAGGATCACCGGCACCGCCAGGGCGACTTGATGGGCCTCGGCCGGCCATCCTGCCCCGGTCTTTGGCCACAGGTTGATCACCGCCCCCAGCCCCCATTGCAGGGCGAAGGCGGCGGCGAAGATGATCAGGTTCAAGCTGGTGGTGGCCCGGCCCGACATGGTGGCGGGAACCGATTGCGCCACCACCACGTAGCACAGCGACATGGAGGCCCCGGCGAAGCCGAAGCTGGTGGCCAGCAGGTTGGGCGCCCCCACCAGTCCCGATGCCATGGCCGCCATGGAGGCCACGTACCAAGCCATGCCCAGCAGGGCCACGCTGAGGATGCCGACACGGAAGCGGGCCAGGAAATCAGCCAGGATTCCCCACGACAGATAGCCAAAAGCCATGCCGGCGGCCATCAGCATCAAGGCCAGGGCGACGGAATCGCCGTCCAGGCCGGCGACGTCGCGCAACCACGGACCGGCCCACAGCCCCTGGACAGCCATGAACGAGCCCAAGGTCACGGCGGTGGCCGGCATCACCCGCAGGAAATCCGGGTTGCGGCAGATGTTGGCGACATCGCGCATCTGCTGCGACAGCGAACCCGAGGACACGCCCGTCGGCTTGTCGGGAACGGTGGCGAACAGCACCGCCGCCATGGCCAGCGTCAGCCCCGACAAGATCCAGAAGACCCCGCGCCAATCCATGAATCCCAAGGCCATCTGCACCGGCTGGGTGGCGGCCACAGCCCCCAAGCCACCGGAAAACAGGATCACCCCGTTGACCAGGGCCAGACGGCGCGGTGGATAGAATTGCACGTTGGCCTTGATGGCCGCCATCAGGCAGGCCGACACCCCCAATCCCACCAGGGCGCGACCCAGGATCAGGCTGCCCGCCTGTTCGGCCAGGGCGAACAGGGCGGCGCCGGCGGCGGCGAACACCAGAAGCGCGGCTTCCACCCGTCGCGGACCGAAGCGGTCCAGCAGCATCCCCAAGGGCAGTTGGAACGAGCCGAAAGCCAACAGGTACATGCCGGTCATCAGCCCCAGCGCCCCGGCATCCAGCGCGATGTCGGCGGCGATGTCGGGGGCCAGCACGGCATTCACCGTGCGGTACAGATAGGAAAGGAAATAACCGCCGGAAAACGGCAGCAAGACCCGCAAAGCCAGCGTCGTGGCGGAATGAGTTCCGGTATTCATAACCACGACCATGGCGGTATCACCACTTGTGGTCAATCGTACCTTTGGCGGGCTTGCTGTTTGGAACACTGCACGGCGTGGAAAACCGCCATTCCCGCGCAGGCGGGAATGGCGGATGCAACCAGCCTAAGCCTTCATCTCGCCGATATAGATGCCCAGGCCCCGCGCCGTGTGGGCGATGGTGCCAAAGGGATCGACGGCGCGGGTGATGCCGGCGACCTCGGCGATGGGCACGTCCACCACCTGGCCGTGCTGCCAGGCGACCATGCGGTCCATCTTGCCCTGGGCGATCAGGTCGACGGCATGGACGCCGAAGGCCGAGGCCACCAGACGGTCGCGCATGCCAGGCGTGCCGCCGCGCTGCACGTGGCCCAGCACGGTGACGCGGGTCTCCGCCTCGATCAGCTTGCCCAGCTTGGCCGCCAGATACTGGCCAATGCCGCCGTAACGGAACTCGCCGTCGGCCTGGACCTGGGTGACCGGCACGCCGGTCTCGGTCTTGCAGCCCTCGGCCACCACCACCAGGGCGTGGTTGCGCCCTTCGCGGTTGACCTCGGCCAGCTTGGCGACGATGCCATCCAGGGTGTAGGGAATCTCGGGGATCAGGATGACGTCGGCGCCGCCGCCGATGCCCGACGACAAAGCGATGTGGCCGACATCGCGGCCCATCAATTCCAGGATCATCACCCGGTGATGACTGGCCGCCGTGGGGGCCAGACGGTCGATGGCCTCGGTGGCGACGCCCAGCGCGGTGACATAGCCGATGGCGTAGTCGGTGTGGGCGACGTCGTTGTCGATGGTCTTGGGAATGCCGACCATGGGCACGCCGCCCTGCTTGCACAACTTGTTCAGGATGCGCATGGAACCGTCGCCGCCGATGACGATCAGCGCGTCAAGGCCCAATTCCTGATAACCCTCGACGAATTCGGCGGAACGGTCCTTGATGGTGCCGTCGGGCATGGGATAGGCGAAGGGATCGCCCTTGTTGATGGTCCCCAGGATGGTGCCGCCCATGCGCAGCATCTCGCCCGTAGCCACCGACAAGTCGAATTCCACGAAGTCCAGCGGCCGGTTCATCAGTCCCAGCGAGCCATCGCGAATGCCGAAGACTTTCCAGCCGTAACCGCGGACGGCGCGATGCACCACAGCCCGCAAAGCCGCGTTCAGGCCGGCGCAGTCGCCGCCGCTGGTCAGGATGCCGATACGCTTGGATTTGGACATAAGACCCCCGCCGTCAATTGCATGACCTTACCCATACCGTTTCATGCCGAGTTCTGCTAGTGTCAAGAATGCTTGGGCCATCACTTGTCGCCAATCCATAATGATCGACGAAAACATCGAAGAAATCCGCCGCCAACTGGCGGAATTGTTGAGCGAGCATCGCGATCTGGACGACGTGATCAACCGCATCTCCGCCGATCCCCTTCAGGACCAGTTGCAACTGCAACGACTGAAGAAGCGCAAGCTTTCCCTGAAGGACCAGATCACCAAGCTGGAAAACCAGCTGATTCCCGACATCATCGCCTGACGGACCCCCGCGTTCCGTCCCGAGAGAATACATGACCGCGCATCCGCGAATGATAGTTATTATCCTGGGTGCGTTCACCGCCCTGGCCCCACTTGCCATCGACATGTACCTGCCGGCGCTGCCGGCCATCGAAGCCGACTTCGCCGCCACCTCGACCCAAGCCCAGATCACCCTGGCCGCCTTCCTGGCCGGATTCGCCCTGGGACCGGCGCTGTACGGCCCGGTTTCCGATGGCTGGGGGCGCAAGCTGCCGCTTTATGGCGGATTGGGCTTCTACACCCTGGCGTCACTGGCCTGCGTGCTGGCCACCGACATCCAGACCTTCACCATCGCCCGCTTCTTCCAAGCCGTCGGTGCCTGCGCCGGCGGCGTCATCGGCCGTGCCATGGTGCGCGACGTCTACCCGCCCCAGGACATGCAGCGGGCCTACGCCACGCTGATGCTGGTCATGGGCGGCGCCCCCATCGTCGCCCCGCTGCTGGGCGGCTGGCTGATCACCTGGTTCGGCTGGCGCTCGATCTTCGCCACCCAGGCGCTCCTGGGCGCGATGTGCCTGGCGCTGCTGCATTTCCGGCTGCAGGAAAGCCATCCGCCGCATCTGCGCCATCGCGTCGGTATCGTGGGCGCCCTGGCGTCCTATGGGCGCTTGCTGGCCGACCGTTCGTTCATGGCCTATGCCCTGGCCGGCGCCTTCGGCATGGCCGGATTGTTCACCTACATCTCGGGCTCGCCCTTCGTCTTCATCCAGTACCACCATGTGCCGTTGGAGCAATTCGGCTGGTTCTTCGGCGCCAACGCCTTCGGCTTCATCGTCGCCGGGCAGTTGAACGGCCGCGCCTTGGGCAAGTTGGACCGCCACAAGGTGCTGGTGGCGGCGCAATGGGCGCAGGTCATCCTGTCCACCGCCCTGCTGGCGGTGGCCGTCACCGATTTCGCCGGCTTGGCCGGCCTGTCACCGGCCTTGTTCCTGGCCATCGCCTGCATCGGCTTCATCGCCCCCAATGCCTCGGTGCTGGTGATGGCGCCGCGCGGCGGCGCGATGGCGGGCACCGCCTCGGCCCTGATGGGCATGCTGCAATTCGCCATAGGCGCCGCCGCCTCAGTCCTGGTCGGCCTGCTGCACGCCCATTCCGCCATCCCCATGGCGGCGGTGATGCTGGGTTTCGCCTTGCTGGGGCCGCTTTCGC
Organism: Magnetospirillum sp.; assembly: GCA_020217035.1. Lineage (GTDB taxonomy): Bacteria > Pseudomonadota > Alphaproteobacteria > Rhodospirillales > Magnetospirillaceae > Magnetospirillum. The sequence continues at coordinate 9,765 of JAIWOG010000077.1, forward strand.
TGCGGCTGCTGCCCCCCGCCAAATGAGCAAGGGGCAAGGAGCCCCGGCCCCTCGCCCGCCGGCTTCAGCAGCAGCCCTGTTTGGCGGCGCCGCCCTGCGCCATCTTGGCGGCGAAGAACCGTTTCAAGTTTTCCGGTAAGGTGAAGCCGTCGCAGCAGGCCGTTTTTTCACCGCCGCCCCCTGCATCCTGGGGGGTGTCGTGGTACCGCAGGGCCGCCTGCAAGATGGCCTTCACC
>JAIWOG010000298.1 GCA_020217035.1 Magnetospirillum sp.
GATTCCGGCCCGGCGCAGGGCGTCTTGCACCAGGGCGGTCTGGGCCGAGGTGTTCGGCGCGGTCAGCGAATTGGCGCGGCCGCCATGGTTGACGGCGCTGGAGCGCACCAATGCCAGGATGGGGTCGCCGTCGGCCTCGGCGTCGGGAAGGAATTTCAGCACCAGCATGCCCACCCCTTCGCCACGGCCATAGCCGTCGGCTTCGGCGGAAAAGGTCTTGCAGCGGCCGTCGGGTGCCAGCATGCCGGCCTTGGCGAAGTTGATGTGGGCTTCCGGCGTCACCATGGTGTTGACGCCGCCCACCACCGCCATGTCGCAATCGCCGGCCCGCATGGCCTGGACGGCGCGGTGCAGCGCCACCAGCGAACTGGAACAGGCGGTCTCCACCGGTTCGCTGGGGCCGTGCCAGTCCAGGAAATAGCTGATGCGGTTGGGGCCAACCGAGGGGACCGCGCCAGTGGCCACATAGCCTTCGCCGCCGGTGGCCTCGCCGATGGAATCGCGATAGCCGCTGGACGAGGTGCCGACGAACAGGCCGACGCGGCGGCCGGCCAGGCTGCGCGGGGCGTGACCGCTGTCCTCGATGGCCTTCCACACATGCAGCATGATCAGACGCTGCTGCGGGTCCATCAGCTTGGCTTCGCGCGGCGAAATGCCGAAGAAAAGCGGGTCGAACTCGAACACGCCGTCGACGAAGCCGCCCCAATGGATGTTGGTCTTGCCGTGTTCGGTCTTGGGGTCGCCGTCCAAAGCCCGCCAGTCCCAGCGCTCGGCGGGAATGCGGGTGACGCAGTCGCGGCCGTTCCGCAAATTGTCCCAAAAGGCGTCGCCGTCCCGGGCCATGGGGAAATGGCAGGAAAAGCCGACGATGGCGACGGGGGTGTCCGCAGCGGCGGCGGGGATGGCGACGGGCGCAAGGCTTGGCGCCGTCTTGGCCGCCGCCGGCAAGGTGGCGGTACCGGCGATGTGGGCGGCCAGGCGGTTCAGGGTGGCGAACTCGAAGAAATCGGCCGGGGTCAGGCTTAAGTGCAAGTCGGCGTTCACCTGGGCGGCGAAGCCGGTCATGGTGATGGAATCGAAGCCGAATTCACCCAATTCGGCGTCGGGATCCAGCACTTCGGGCGCCACTTCCAGCACGCGGGCGGCGATATCGGTCAAGGCGTGCAGGGCCGAAACGGGCGCTTCGCCGGGCGGCGGCGGGGCAACGATCTTGGCTGGCGCGGCCGCCAAGACCGGCATTGCGGCGGCGGACGGGGGGGCGCCGATCCAATGGCGGGTGGCGGCCAGGGGATAAGGCGGCAAGGCGACACGCTGCGGCGGATGGGCGCCATAGAGCCGGCGCCAGTCGACGGCGAAACCCTTGACCCACACTTCCAGCAGGCCGTCGGCCCGGCCCTTGGCCGCCAGTCCGACGATGGCCTGGGCGATGTCGGGGTCGCTTTCCAGCACCGAGACGGCGCCGCGTCCGCCTTTCACCCGGCCCTGATGCAAAGCCGGGTCGTCGTGACCGGCCAGGAAGGCGTCCAGGCGCAGCACGGCCTCGGCTGTGCTGGCGGCGGCGAAGGCCAGGCGGTGTTCCATGGCGTCGCGGGTGGTTTGCAGGCTGAAGGCGATGGCGGCCAGGTCGTGTTGCCCCCCTGCGACGAAATCGCGCAAGGCGCGGGCTTGGGCGGTCAACGCCTCGGGGCTGTGGGCCGACAGCACCAGCAGCGACGGCCCCGAGATGGGGGATGGCGCGGGCGTCGGCGGGGGCAGGTATTCCTCGACCACCACATGGGCGTTGGCGCCGCCGAAGCCGAACGAGGAAACGCCGGCGCGGCGCGGCAGCGGCCGCCCCTGGGGGTCAAGGCAACGCGGCCAGTCCTGGCGGCTTCGCGCCACCCGGAACGGGGTTCCGTCCAGCTTCAGGTACGGATTCAGGGTGTCGCAATGCAGGCTGGCGGCGATGGTGCCGGCCTGCATCTGCGCCACCACCTTGATCAGTCCGGCGATGCCGGCGGCCAGTTCCAGATGGCCGATATTGGATTTCACCGAGCCGATGACGCAGTCCATGGTCGGGGCGGGGCCGAGGCGCGTCTCGGCCTGACGGGCGAGGTCGGCGAAGGCATGGGTCAGCGCCTCGATCTCGATGGGGTCGCCCAAGGGGGTGCCGGTGCCGTGCGCTTCGATATAGCCGACGCTGCGCGGGTCGAAGCCGGCTCGGCCATAGACGCCGCGCAGCAAATCGGCCTGGGCCTTGGGGTTGGGTGCGGTCAGCGAACTGGCGCGGCCGCCGTGGTTTTCGCCGCTGGCGCGGATCAGCGCCAGGATGCGGTCGCCGTCCTGCTGGGCGGCGCTCAGGCGTTTCAACAGCACCAGGCCGATGCCCTCGCCGCGGCCATAGCCGTCGGCGGCGGCGGAAAACGGCTTGCTGCGGCCGTCGGGGGCCAGCATGCCGGCGCGGGAAAAGCCGATGAAGCTGTCGGGCAGCAGCAACAGGTTGACGCCGCCGGCGATGGCCGCCTCGCAGGTGCCGCCGCGAATGGCCTCGACCGCCCGGTGAACGGCGACCAAGGCGCTGGAACAGGCGGTTTCCACCGCAACGCTGGGGCCGTGCAGGTTGAAGTGGAAGCTGATGCGGTTCGGCCCCAGGGATGGCGCCAAGCCGGTCATGGCATAGCCTTCCACCGCGCTGCCGGCAGCGCTGGCCAGACGGCCATAGCCGGTGTCGGCGATGCCGACGAACACCCCGGTGTCGCTGCCCGACAACCGCTTGGGCGGAATGCCGGCATTCTCGAACAGCCGCCAGGCTTGGGTCAGCAGCAATCGCTGCTGCGGGTCCATGGTGCGGGCTTCCGGCGCCGACAGGCCGAAAAAGCCTGCGTCGAACTGGTCGATGCCGTCCATGAAGCCGCCGGTGCGCACGTTGCACTTGCCCGGCTCGGTCTTGGGATCGCCCCAGATGGAACGCCAGTCCCAGCGTTCGTCCGGGATGTCGCCGACGCAGTCGCGGCCCTGGTCCAGATTGGCCCAGAAGGTTTCGACGTCGCTGGCGCCGGGGAACTGGCCGGCCATGGCGATGATCGCCACCGCGTCGTCGGGGGGACTTGGTGTTGGCGCCGCCGAAACGGCCGGTTGGGTGACGACGGGGGCCGGAACGTGGATTTCGGCCGGTGCGGTTGGTTCCACCCCCAGTTTCACCGCAAGCAGGGCACCATGTTTGTCGGCCAGATAGCCGGTCAGCCCGGCCAGGGTCGGGTGTTCGAAGAACAGGGTCGGCGTCAGGTCCAGGTCGAAAAGGTCGTTCAGGGCATTGGCGAACTGGGTGAAGCTGATGGAATCGAAACCGTATTCGGTCAGTTCCTGGTCGTCGTCCAGATCCTCCACCGCCACCTTCAACTGGCGGGCGGCGGCGGCCATCAGGGCGTGGCGCAGCTTGTCCGACACATCCGGGCGGGATGGCGCGGCGACCGGCGTCGCCACCGGCACGGCCGGGGCCAGCCGGCGGGCCAACTTGTCGGCATCGCCGGCGCCGACCAGCAGGCGCGGCCCGTCAAAGGCCAGGGCGCGGGCCAGCACGTCCAGCCCGTCAGCGCTGGGCAGGGGCACCAGCCCGGTGGTGCGCGTCATCATGGCTTCGGCCTGGGCATCAAGGCGCATGCCGCCTTCGGCCCACAGCGGCCAGGCGACGGCGATGGTGCGGCCCTGGACCAGTCCAGCCCGGCGGCGCACTTCGCGGCCGGTGGCGAAGCCTTCCAGGAAGCCGTTGGCGGCGGCGTAGTCGGTTTGCCCGGAACTGCCCGTCACCGCCGCGATGGAGGCGAACAGCACGAAGAAATCCGAATCGGCGTCGCCGATGGCCCGATCCAGGTTGACGGCGCCGGCCACCTTGGGGGCCAGAACCGCCGCCAGCCCGGCGGGGGTTTTGGCGGCCAGCAGGCCGTCATCCAGGATGCCGGCGGCGTGGACGATGCCGTCAAGATGGCCATGGCGGGCGCGGATGCCGTCCACCAAAGCCTGGGTCGCGGGGGCATCGGCGATGTCGGCGGCGACGTATTCGGCACCGATGCTGTCCAGCCAGGCTTGGGCGGCGGCATCGGCCTTCTTGCGGCCGCACAGCACCAGCTTGGCGGCGGGGGCGGCGGCATGGATGGACTCGGCCAACAGCCGTCCCAAGCCGCCCAAGCCGCCGGTGATCAGGACGACTTGGCCGTCGCGCCAGGGGGCGGCGGCGGCGGGAAGGGCGACGGGCTTCCAGTCTTCTTGCCACCACTGGCCGTTTTCCCAGCGCAGCTTGGTGCCTGGGGGCAAGCCGGCGGCCTCGGCCAGACGCGCCTCGGGATCGATGAAGTCGGCGGGCAGGATCAGCACTTGGCCGCCCATGCTGGGGCGTTCCTGGGCTGCGCTGCGCAACAGGCCGACCACCCCGGCCAGCGCTTCGGCATCGGGGCCGTCCTCGACCGTCACCTGTACCAGGGTGGACCCGGCGGCTTGCTGAACCGCCGTCAGAACCTGCTGGGTCAGGCGGGTGTAACGTTGCGCCAAATCGCCGGCCGTTTCGGCCCGGATGACGTGGCGGTGGCTCCACATGCCGGCGCTGGAATCGGCCGGGCGCCAATGGGGGGTCCAGGTGTGGATGGCGGTTTGGTCGGCGACGGCTTGCAAGCGGGTGGCGAAGCCGCCGATCCGCATCCGCAGGCCGCCGTCGGCCCCCAGCAGGTCCAGGTCCAGGGTGCGGACGCGTTGGGCGGTTTCGGCCTTGGCGGCGGGGCGGATGTGAACCCACATCTCGGCCTCGAGCGGCCCCAACAGGTCCAGGGCTTCGACGGCGAAGGGCAGGGCCGGGGCGGGGGAACCTCCTTCGGCCAGCGTCATGCCGATGGCCGCCTGGAAGGCGCCGTCCAGCAGGCTGGGATGCAAGGGATAGGCGGCCAGGGTTTCCGCCACGCAGGGAGGCAAGGTCAGGCGGGCCAGCACGCTTGGTCCCGATCCGGTCCACAGCGCGGTGATGGCGCGATGCGCCGGGCCGTAATTCAGCCCCATGGCGTCGAAGGCGGCGTAAATCCGTTCGCCGCTGTAAGCCTGGGGATGGGCGGCCCGCAATGCCGCCAGATCGGCAGCGGTGCCGGTGGGGGGCGCCCCCTGTTCCAGCCGCATCTGGGCGTGAATCTGCTTTTCCGCCCCCGGCATCCGGCTGGCGATTTCGACCATGCCGCTGGCACGGTCCAGGCTGATTTCCACCGTGGTCGGCGCATCCACCATCATCGGCCGCACCCAAACCACACCTTTCAGGCTGCGGGCGGTGATGCCGGCGGCGCGGGCCAGTTCCAGGTAGGCGACGCCGGGCAGAACCGGTTTGCCGTGCAATTGATGGTCGGTCAGGAAGAATTCGTCGCCTTTCAGGTCGACACGGAAACGGTCCTGGCCTTCGGTCTGCAAAGCCATGCCGGGGACGACCGGGGTTTCCACCATCGGCAGCCAATAGCGCTTGCGTTCGAAGGGCGTCGGCGGCAACGACAGACGGCGCGGCGTCGTCCCTTTCCACAGGCGCGACCAGTCCATGGTGTCGCCGGCCATCCATCCCGCCGCAATGGCGGTGGGATCGTCGGCGGTGATTGCGGCGGCGGCATGGCGGCGCTCGACCTGACGGGCGGCGCTGTCGTCGGCCAGGAAGGCGTCCATCTGCCGGGCCAAATCGGCGGCGTCGGCGGCGACGAAGGCCATGCGCACCGGCCAATGGGTGCGGCCGGTTTGCAGGGTCCAGGCCAGGGATTCCAGGTCGGAATCGTTCACCCGCCCCCGCAATGCCGCCACCAAATGGCGCAATCCGTCGCGGCTGCGGGCCGAGACCGGCACCACCAGCGGGCGCGGCGCGGGGCCGGGCTGCGACGCGGGGGCGCGGTATTCCTCGACCACCACATGGACGTTGGCGCCGCCGGCGCCGAACGACGACAGGCCGGCGCGGCGCGGCGCCTCGATTCCGTCGATGACCGGGCGCCGCCAGGGCTGTGTTTCGTGCAGGATGGTAAACGGGCTGCCCGCCAGGTCGATCAGCGGGTTGACCGGGCTGGCGTGCAAGGTCCGGTATTGGGTGCCGCTGTTGATCGCCAGCAGCAGCTTGATCAGGCCGGCGATGCCGGCGGCGGTCTCGGCGTGGCCGATATTGGATTTGATCGAGCCGATGCCGCAATGGGGCGTGGTCGGTGCCGGCAGGCCGCGTTCGGCGTAAAGCTGGGCGAAGGCGGTCTTCAGGCCCTCGATTTCCACCGGGTCGCCCAATTTGGTGCCGGTGCCGTGGCATTCGACCATGGTGACGCTGCGCGGGTCGATGCCGGCCCGGGTATGGGCCTCGACGATCAGCCGGGCCTGGGCCGCCGGGTTGGGGGCGGTGAGCGACGAGGTGGTGCCGCCGTGATGGGCGACGCTGGCGCGGATCACCCCCAAGATGGGGTCGCCGTCGCGTTCGGCCAGGTCCAGGCGCTTCAGCAGCACGGCGCCCACCCCGTCGGCGCGGGTATAGCCGTCGGCCTGGGCGGAAAACGTATGACAACGCCCCTTGGACGACAGCATGCCCACTTGCGAGAACAACACGTGCTGGTCGGGCGACAGCATCAGGTTGCTGCCGCCGGCGATGGCCATGTCGCAGCCTTCGTGGCGGATGCTCATCACCGCCCGGTGCAGCGCCACCGCCGAGCTGGAACAGGCGGTGTCCACCACCTCGCTGGGGCCGTGGACATTCAGCAGGAAGGACAGGCGGTTGGGGCAGAACGCATGGCCCAACCCGGTCAGGCGCTGGGCGTCGGTGATGCCCGCCCGGTTGGCCAGGTTGACGTAATCCAGCAAATTGACGCCCAGGAACAGCCCGATCTTGCGGCCGTCCAGGGCGGCGTGCGGCAGGCCGGCGCGGTCGATCAGCGCCCACACGCATTCCATGAACAAGCGGTGCTGGGGGTCCATCAGCTCGGCTTCATGCGGCGAGATGGTGAACAGGGACGCGTCGAACATATCCGCGCCGGCGACGAAGCCGCCCCATTTGACGCGGGTGAACGGTCCCTGACGCGGATCGCCCCACACCTTGCGCCAGTCCCAGCGGTCGGCCGGCACCTCGGTGACGCAATCGTCGCCGGCCCGCAAATGCGCTTCCAGGCTTTCCAGATCCGGGCTTTGCGGGAAACGCCCGTCCATGGCGATGACGGCGACGGGGATTTCCCCGTCGCTGGTGGCGGAATTTGGGGCCGCACCCACAGGCTGGCGACGACGGGCGCGGTGGCGGGCCAGCCACGGCGTCAGGTCGTCTTCGGCGGGGGCGGCGATGGTGGCCGCGGGCGGCGGCGGGCTTTCCTGGGCGTAACGGGAATTGATGGCGGCGCCGTGGCGCTGGCGCAAGATGTCGGCCAGATGGCGCAGGTTGCGGGCTTCGAAGAAGGTGGTGGGGGCGACTTGGATGGAAAAGGCGCGGGAAATTTTCACCATCACCTCGGTGATGGCGATGGAATCGATGCCGAAATTGGCCAGGTTTTCTTCCGGGTCCAACTGTTCTTGCGGCAGGCGCAGCGCCTCGGCGGTCAGGCGCCGCACGTCGGCTTCCAGGCGATCCGACAAGACAGCCGCTTCCTGGGCCGCCGCCGGCGGGGCGGCGGCGGGTTCCAGGCCGGCGCCGGCCAGCAATTCCTGTTCAAGCAGGGACGACATGGCGGCGGCGAGATCGGCGGGGGTCTTGTCGGTCATGACGGCGTCTTTCAGACCTCGGCCAGCATGTCGCGGTAATGGCGCATGTGGGCCAACAATTTCCACAAATCGGCTTCCCACAGATGCCGATAGGATTTGACGAAATATTCCTGGCCCAAATCCGGGTGGTCGGTCTGCTTGGCTTCCAGGAACTTGGCCAAGCCCTTGGTGTGGTCGCGCAAGGCGCGGGCATAGTTCAACACGTACAGACCTTGCGTCTTCAACCCGTCGCCCAGGCCAGCGGCCGAGTTGATGAAACCCATGAACAATAGATTGTCATGGTTGCGCGGCGTGGAATGCAAGAACAGATCGGGGATGCCGTTCTTCCATTCCAGCAGGTCGCGATCCAGATAGGGGAAGTCGCGGCGATAGCCGGTGGCGTACAAGATCAGGTCGATTTCGGCGGTGCTGCCGTCCTTGAAGGTGACAGTCTTGCCGGCGAAGCTTTCCAGATCGGGCTTGGGCGTGATGTCGCCATGGCCCACGTGGTACAGCAGCAGCGAGTTCATCACCGGATGCGCCCCGTCCAGCGGGTAATCGGGCTTGGGCAAGCCGTAATCGGTGCCGTCATAACCCGCCAGTTTGAACACCTGCTGGATATAGGCCATGGTTTCCTGGCGGGTCTTGAACTTGGCGCCCAGCTCCATCATCCATTGCGGCGTCGGCTTGCCGGCAATGAACTTGGGCTGGAAGTAATAGCCGCGTCGGGTGGAATGATAGACCGCGCTTGCCGCATGCACGGCGTCGACGGCGAAGTCGCAGCCGGAATTGCCGCCGCCCACCACCAGCACCCGCTTGCCCGCCAGTTGCGACAGATGCTTGTAGTCGCGGGCGTGCAGCACCTCGCCGCCGAAGCTGCCGGGCGGCGCCGGCTCGGGGAACAGCGGCTCGCGGTGCAGGCCGGTGCACACCACCACCAGGGAATAAAGCGCGTCATGGCCGGCGCCGGTCTTCAGCCGCCACAGATCGCCTTCGCGGGTCAGGCTGGTGACCGGGGCGTTGAAGCGGGCATGTTTGCGCAGGCCGAAATGTTCGGCGTAAGCCAGGATGTAGCGCCACATCAGCTTGTGGTTGGGATAGACCGGATAATCGTCCGGCATGGGGAAGTCGGGCACCTGGGTGTTGAACTTGGGCGAGATCAGATGCAGCGAATCGTAGGTGCGACCCGAGGCGCCTTCGGAATTCCACACGCCGCCGAATTCGGCTTCGGCTTCGTACAGGTCGAAGTCGATGCCGCCGTCGATCAGTTCGCGGCCGACGCCGATGCCGGTGGGGCCGCCGCCGATGATCGCCACCTTGAAGTTCGTGCTCATGATCTTGAAACCTCGTCTAGGTGAATTTCGGGCAAATCGCTGATGGGCGCCGTCCTGATGCCGTCCAGGATCAGGCGCGGCTGGCCCAGGGTGTCGAACAGGGTCAGGCTGGGATGGCGGGCGCCGGGCGCCGTCTCGACGCGCAGCAACAACGGTCCCGGCAAGATTCCGTTGGCGGCCAGGATGTCGGCGGCCAGCGGCAGCCTCACACTGCCGGCGCCCAGATGGAAGCCCAGCAGACGCCACAAAGTGTCCAGCAGCAGCGGGTCGAAGACCATGGCGGAGGGCGAGTGACGCAGTTCGGCCGTCAGGCGGCTGTTCTGGCGCCAGACCCGGACCACGCGGTCGGCACGCGGATGGGCTTGGTTGAATGCCTGGGTGACGTCGTCGCCGCTTCGCAGCTCGGCCGGCGACACCGGGGCGGGGAAGGCGGGCATCTCGGCCAATTCGCCCAGATGCAGGGGCGACAGGGGGCGGTCCTCGGCGCCGACCCGGTACAGCCGGCCCTGTTCGTCGGCCTCGACCACGCATTCCAGCCGGTGTTCGCCAAGACCCGACGGCGCCCCCCACATCAGATGGGCCAAGGCGCACACTGCTCGGCCGCCGACCCGTTCGGCGGTGGCGCGGGCCAGTTCGGGCAATTGCAGGGCCAGCGCCAGGGAATCACTGGCGGCAAGGGTGACGCGGGCGCTGCCGGAACCGCCGTCCAACAGCGGATGCGATGTCGTGACCAGGCTTTCGGGACTGTCTTCCACCCAATGGCGGTCACGGGCGAAGATTGTGCCGGGCAGATGCAGGCGCTGTCCCCCCGGCCCGGCCCGCCAGTCCACAGCGCCACCTTGCGCCCACAGCGTCGCCACCTTGTCCAGCTTGGCAGCGTCGCCGGATGCCAGCCACTTGCCCACCAGGGCGCGGGCGTCGTCGTCGTCGAAGGGATTGGGCGCGGCGTTGGTGTTTCGTGCGGCGGCGGCCCGTCCGTCCGCCGCTTCGCCCAGAAGGCGCAGCAGCGTGTCGCGGTCGCTGAACACGGCGGCCAGCCGGCAGGGCTGGGCCTTGCGTCCCACCTGCAGGGTATGGGCGAAATCGCCCAGATCCAGGCCAGGATGGTCGGTGACGAAGCGGTGCAGCACGGCGGCCATTTCCGCCAGTCGTTCCGGGGCGCGGGCCGACAGCGTCAGAATCCACGGGCCGGGGCGGCGGCCGCAAACCGCTGGAGGCGGGCTTTCCACCACGATATGGGCGTTGGTGCCGGAAAAGCCGAAAGACGATACCCCGGCCCGGCGCGGTTCGGGACCGGTCCACGGCCGCAACGCGGTGTTGACGACGAAGGGGGTGCCGTCCAGGCGGATGTGCTCGTTCAGCGATTGGAAATGGATGGTGGGCGGCAACTCGCCCCGTTCCACCGCCAGCATGGCCTTGATGGCGCCGGCCACCCCGGCGGCGGCCAGCATGTGGCCCATGTTGCTTTTGACCGAGCCCAGGGCGCAAGCCCCCGGCTGGGCGCCCGAGCCGGCGAAGGCGTCGGTCAGCCCCTCGATCTCGATGGGGTCGCCCAAGGGGGTGCCGGTGCCGTGGCATTCGATCATGCCGATGCTGGCGGGATCGATGCCGAAGCGCTGGTGCACCTCGCGGATCAGCCGGGTCTGCGCCTGGGGATTGGGGGCGGTGATGCCGTTGGTCCGGCCGTCCTGGTTGACGCCCCAGCCGCGGATGATGGCATGGATGGGGTCATGGTCGCGGACAGCGTCCTCCAGCCGTTTCAGCAGCAGCACGCCGGCGCCCTCGCCGGGGACGAAGCCGTTGGCGCGGCCGTCGAACGAGAAGCAGCGGCCGTCCTGGGACAGCATGTTCACCTTGGACGTGTCGATGAACATCTTGGGGCCGATCATGACGCAGACGCCGCCGGCCAGGGCCATGTCGGCATCGCCCACCAGCAGCGCGTTGCAGGCTTCGGCGATGGCGACCAGGGAACTGGAGCAGGCGGTGTCCAGCGAGATGCACGGGCCGCGCAAATCCAGCAGATGGGCGATGCGCGCCGCCAGGATCGAGCCGGACGAGCCCAAAAGCGAATAGGAATTGTGTTCCTTGATGCGCTCGCCATAGCCGCTGGGGCCGGCGCCGACGAACACCCCGCAACGGCTGCCGGACAGCGCCGAGGGATCCATGCCTGCGTCCTCGAAAGCCTGCCAGGCATGTTCCAGGAACAGGCGTTGTTGCGGGTCCATCAACTCGGCTTCGCGCGGCGTCAGGGTGAAGAAGCCGGGCTCGAAGCATTCGACGTCGTCGATCACCCCCATCCACTTGCACGACGCGGTGCCGGGATGGGTGGGATCGGGATGGTAGAAGCGGGCCACGTCCCAACGCGACGGCGGCACTTCGTCGATGCAGTCGCGGCCCAAGCGGATGTTGTCCCAAAAGGCGTCCAGATCGCGTGAGCGGGGGAAGCGGCCCGAGGCGCCGATGATCGCCACCGCGTCGTTGCCGTCGCGGGCGGCGCGGTCGCGGCGCGGGGCGGCGACGATGGCGGGGGCGATGGCGGGGGCGATGGGCGGCGG
>JAIWOG010000326.1 GCA_020217035.1 Magnetospirillum sp.
ATTCCGCCCTGGGATACAAAAGCCCATGCCGCTTCGAGGCCGAAGCCGCATAAACCGGGAAACGCTCTCCACTCTTTCCGGGCAAGTCCAGAATGGGCGCGGCAATATATTGGCGGGCTTGGCTCGCGCATCGACGAGGCGCTGAAGCTGGGCGCAAAGCCGAGTGTCACCGCGGCGGCAACCCAGGAGACACGGAACCTCGCCTGGGCGCTGTCCAAAGAGGACGGCAGCGTGGCGCGGGCCTTCGCCAACGCAGTGTCGCCACCTGATATCTCGTGGTTAGAGCCACTGACCCAGATCAAAGTCCCAGTGCCTGCCGGCGGCCCAGAGATCGGCCTGTTCGACGGGCCATCACCTTCGCCTAAGGATAAGGGCTACCAACTGGTCTCGCTCGCCGGCCGGTCTGCCGGCCATCCCAACTTAGCCCCAGTGACCTGGGAATTGGGCCGCTGGCTGGCCCGGCACATGGATAAGCCGGAACTGGTTAAATGGGTGATTGAACGTGGATGCCAGCTGCATCCCTCCTGGAGGTGGCTGCTGGAGCAAGAATTTCCCAAGTTGGCGGAACCGTGGGCCTCGTTCTGGCGGCTGCTACTCGACGGTGCCGCAGAGCCTGTTCACTTTCATCGGTGGTGGGACATTCGGCTAGAGGTCCGCAAAGGCACCACGCCACCGGGGCTTGATGCGGCCCTGCTCGTTGCGGCCAAGCCTTATCTCAAGGCGAGCAAGCCGTTCCGATGGGGCGAAGCGGCGTCCATGTCGCCCCAGCGCCTCAGCGATCTCGCCCGATTCGAACTGGCGCTAGCTGATGCAGACCTCCTGCATGATTTTCTAGGAGTCGCCGACCAGCCGCCATTTAGGGCGCTGTTGCTAGGGTTGGCGGATCCACTGACCTCGCGCATGGCCGATGCCATGAGGTTGTTGCAAGCGGGCGGAAGTTACATCGGCGGTATGTCCGATCGCTTCTCGCTGATCCGACAGGATGATCTCCGTGCACGAGAATATCCCGCCCTGGCTTGGTTATGCGTCCGCGCGCTGACTATTGCTCTCGAAGAGCAACCTGCAAAAGCCCTTTCTTTGGCTCGCCGCTGGATGGATCTGTGGCGCCTGGACCGGCTGTACCTGTTCCGCCGTATGGCGCTGCATGCCCTGGGGCTGGGCGCGCTTGACCACCCTGATGAGGAGGTGGAATTCCTGCTGGCCGAAAACGGCCAGGTGCTGTGGGCCTATGATTGTGAGCCGGAGTTGGGCCGCTACCTTGCGGAACGAGCGCCCCGCCTTCCGCTGCTGATTCTGAACCGCCTGCGCGAGGCGGTCATAGCTGGACCAACGGAGCAATCGATTCCCGGCTGCACGGCGGATCATTTGGCTGAGTACTCTGCCGAGAAGATCTCTCGACGCTTGGGCAAGCTGCGGGAGGGCGCAGTCATTGTGCCCCTGCCAACCGAAGAGCAGCCGGAGGACATGGGGGACGTCCAGACTGTGCGTGTCGTTCACCGGGGGCCCGACAGCGACAGAGCCGATGATCTGCTCGAGCTTTCACCCGAGGCGGTCGCTGATGCCTTGCTGGCCGCAGATGGGCGTTTTTCCGCGTCGCGGCAATTGGCAGACCTATGTACGCGCAAACCCGAACTGGCTCTGGCCTGCGTTCCCTTGCTGGCCGAACAGCGCGACGGAGGCTGGGAGGGGTGGGGTGGTTTGAACGAACTGGCCCGTGTTCCCAATCCTGCGCCGGCCTTGGCCACGATCGCCCGAGTGACGGCTGACTATCCGCAACTCGCAAAGGGCACCCTGCTTTGGGCTCTTGCGCAAATCATGCAGGGCTGGGGCGGCCAGGCAGGCTCCGATACGGCTTTTCGAACGGACTACCTGAATGTGTGGCGATACCTGTGGCATGCCGCAACGTTGGAAGGCCCGGATGAGGTTCGCGATAACGATAAGCTGGACATCACCATCAACCACCCAGCGGGCATCTTGGCCGAGGCCATGGTTGACTTGATAATTAGCCTGCCCGATGACGAGGCGGGGGACCTGTTCGGTGACCTGGACGCCATGGCTAGGGCTGGTGGCCAGGCCGCCCACCACGCACGCGTTATCGTGGCATCACGCCTGCTGTGGATCCATCGCCTATTCCCGGATTGGACGGCGCGGACGATCGTGCCCTGCATGGACCACACATCGCCAGATGCGGTGTCTCTCTGGCAAGGATATTTCTGGGGAGGACGCTGGGATATACCACTGATGGAAGCGCTGGCCCCCGCCTTCCTGTCCATGCGCGGCGGGTTCGACGAGCGGCAATTGAATGGCACGTGGAACGATATGCTTGCCGACATCCTGATGGAGGCACCGGGCCTGCTGTCGGCCCACCACGTATCCCGAGTCATGCGCGATGCCGACGAAGAGGACCTTCAGGCCATGGCTCGCCATTTCTCCATCCGCTTGGACGCGGCCAAGGAAAAGGCTGGGGAGCTTTGGCTTAAAGCTATCCGTCCGATCATGGACAGCATCTGGCCTGCGGCCACCGCCCGCCACACGTCTCCGGTGGTGGAGACACTGGTCCGTATGGCCCTAAGGTGCCGCGAGCAGTTTTCCAATGCCGTCACCCTCCTGGAACGGAGAAGGCTGCTGCGTCCCTTGGATCGCGACCACGCCATACTGCTCCACCTAGATCGGGACAACGGCGAATTGCCAGACTACTGCGCCATAGCACCCGACGCAGTGTTGCTTCTGCTATCGCGGACCATTGGACACGACCTCGATTCCTGGGAGGCGAAAGATTTGGGGGCTGTCCTCAAACGGCTTATCGAGGCACGGCCTGACTTCGCTGAACGCTTAGAATTCAGAGCCTTGGAAGCTACGGCGGCCAAAGCGGGCTTATAGAGCTCCGTCGATCTTACCGAGCAACCCGCCTCCTTTCACTTGGCATCACCCACGGGACGTGATCGAGCGTGCCCACATCGATGATTTCCCGCCCAGTGCCAATCGCCGTTTCCGCAGCGAGCGCCAACAGCTTACAGGTCTCGCCCGTCAGGCCTTCCGACATCGTATGAATTCGGCCGACCAATTCCTTTGACCGAAAATCACTCTCCTGCTTAAGCTCAAGGCTCTGGACATAACGGGCCACGAACAGCGCATATTCCCGCGACATTCCCCAGCGGGGAATGCCGATCGGCTCGAACCGGTTCCCCAACTGCTGGTCCGTTTGAAAGACGCGCACGGCATCCTGGGTGCCCATGGCCACCACAGGAATGTGCAGCTCATTGCTGAGGCTCTTGAGGCTGTTCAGCACCATGCCACGCTGATCGACCTTGCCGATCAGGAAATTGTTCACCTCGTCCAGGATCAGCACCCGAGTGCCCACGGCGGTCAGCAGTTGGAGAAGCTGATCCCACTTGGCCTGGGCTCGTGCAGTCGATCGGTAAGGTGCGTTCAGCGAGCGCAGGATCGCGTCGTAGAAGCCGTTGAGGTCGGCGAACGGCGGCGCATGGACGTAGACGACGGGGCGCTTGCCGTAGTCGGGGCTGTCCTCCAGCGGGCTATAGTCGCGAGCAAATTTATGGGCCAACGCCGTCTTACCGTTATTGGTATCGCTATAGATCAGGCTGCACGGCGGCCGGGTGACCTTGGGATGGTCGTAGAGCCAGGCCAAGCGACCGAGGATGGCGTTGCCGGCATCGTAATCGACGTAGCGCGGGCTGCGCAGGCGGCGGATACGGCCTTCGAGTTCCACCTGCGGGAATTCCAACGGAAGCATGGGCGCCGGGTCCGGCGTGAACAGGTCGCGCATCACCATTCTTCCACTCCCTTCTTGATCTCATTGTCATCCAGGTCGAAGTCGTCGGCCCATTTGGGCGTCGCCGGCACCGTCGCCGTCCCGGTGTTGTTCACCACCAGCGCCAAGCGGCCGTCACGTCCTCGGCTTGCCTTCGGCACGGGATCTGGTTGGGCTGGCGGCGGCGGGTCCAAGGTGAGCGCGTTACGGTGCTTTTCCTTTTCGCGCTTCTTGGCCTGCTCGCGGCGGACACGCTTGGTCTGTTTGGCCGCCTCAGTGGTGATGCGGTGCATCTCGTCGTAGGCGTCGAAGATGGCTTGCTCGTTCTCGGCCGCTTTGCCCTGGCGGCGCAGCCAGGCCTCGACAGCCCGGTAGTCCCACAGCGAGATCGACGGCCTGCTGAAGTCGCGGTAGGGGATTTCGACGTACTCGTTTAGCGCCGGATCGAGGAAGTAGAGCTTGGAGATGTCGGTTGGGTCGCGGCGGACCTTGAACTTCCGCCGGCGCCGGCCTTCGTCAATCTTGACCCACTGGGATAGTAGCGGATCCCGGTACCAGATCTTGTCCCACACGATGCCTTCGGACTGCACCGTGCGGGTCTGGAACGGTAGGAAGTCGAGCCGTAGGCGCCGAGGACTGGCGATCGGATCGGGCAGGCCGATACCACGGAATCGGTCGTTGCCGATAATGCCCTCGTTCCACCGACTCAGTGGCGGGCAACCGATGCCGTCGTGGACCTTGTTGTGGTAGACGCCGACGATCAGGTTCACCAGCCAGTGCTGCAGCTCGCGCAACGTCATCTGGGCCTTGGCCTCGGATTTGTACTCGCCGCGCTGTTTCGGGTTGGAGAAGGTCGCCCCCGGCAAAGCGTGGATCTTCTTCCCCAGCGTCCCGGCCAGGCGCTCGATGTGACCGCCATAATGGGGCGTCTTGGGCGGACGGAACTCGTAGCGGATGTCGTATTCGTCCAGTGTGTCCTGGATCGTGTAACTGCGGAAGTCCTTGCCGTTGTCCGCATGGACCATGCGCGGCTTACCCCAGACCGGCCATTCGCCCTTGATCCCCAGGCGCTCAAGCTCCTGTACCTTGTCGAACATGCCGTGACAGAGGCACAGGCCGACGGCGAAGGCGCTGGGGTGGTCCAGCGACAGGTGGTAGCCGAAGACCATACGGCTGAAGACGTCGATGGCCAGCGTCAGCCAGGGCCGGCCGATCGGCAGCCGCATTTCCTCGTCGAGGACGATGATGTCCAACAGCGTGTGGTCGATCTGAACGACCGCCAGGGGCACATCCGCGCCGGGGAAATGGCCCTTCACCGCGCCGAACCTGTCGTGCGCGGCTTTCTTGCCCTCGCGCCTCAGCATCTTTTCCCTGGGATGGATGGCGCGGAGCCGGGCCCGGATGCTGCCGGCGCAGGGCTGGTTGTCGAGCTTGGCGACGCGGCAACGACGATGCACCTCGGCGATGACCTCTTCGCCGGTCTTCTTCTGCTTGGAAAGGTAATGCTCGTCGATGACGCTGGTGATGATCGCCTCGATCTCGGGCGTCAGCCGCTTGGGCATCTTGCGGCCCTTGCGCCTGGGGGCGAGGTCGCTCATGAGGCGGCGCCCTTCATACAGCCTGATCCAGTCATAGATGGTCGTCCGACAGACACCATTGGCCTCGGCGATCCTGATGACATCCTCGTCCCGCCGACGCTCGCAGCGCACCAACGGCTTGATAATGGCGAACCGGCGCTTGGCCTCGGCCAGATCCTCGGGCGCCAAACCGTCGAGGGAACGTGAGGGGCTATCCGCGTCCGCCCCTTTCAGGGGCCGCAGGTCAGCCACTGCCGCGACTTCACGGGCCTTGGTGTCCGTAATTTCCAGCAAGACGGATGAGGCGGAGACCGCTTCCAAAATGGAACAGGTCTTTCCGCGCCATGCCACGGTTGAACCGGGCTTGAAGCTAAACCGCACGGCCATGATCGACCTCCGGCAAGGAAAGTTGGGAACGCATGGTGAGCGGATGGTCCAAATCCGCATGCAGCTCAAAGCGGGCCACCATCCCCCATAGGGTCGGCAAAGCGGACGCTCGGTCGGTGCCGAACATGTCCAGCAGGCCCTCGACCGAGTGCCCCCCTGAGCGCAGCGCCATCAAGATGGCGGCCCTGAAGGCGGGGATTGCGGTGCGATCGCGGAACGGCAACAGGAAGGTGGCATTGCCAAGCCGAGGGGTGCGGATATGGATTTCGGTGACCACCGAGAAGTGCCAACCTCGATTCGCGGCAAAGGTACGGGCCGCGGCGAAGCGTGACTCCAGTGCTCCCGCCAAGAGGGTTGGATCGGTCGAGAACTTCACCTCCACCAATTTCGGTGCCCCTTGGCGGTAGGTGACGAGGAAGTCCGGGACGTAACTGCGTTTGGCCCCGGCACCATCGCGATAGCTGATGCGGACCGGCTGTTCTTCCAGGCCGGCGACGTCGCGGTCGAATCGCTGGAGCAGTGCGAAATCTCGTTCCAGGGTGGATTCGACGGCTACGGTTCTGCGACCGTTGCCCATGGGGACGCGTCCGCTGACACTGCGATAACAAAGGCCGATCCGACGCACGGGCATGGCGCAGTTCCCCCTAACCTGCACAACCGGAAATAACTTCATCGGCGAATGTGTCGGCACTTTGGCACGCGTAAGGTGTTTTTCGGGCGGGCATGCCCAATTCCCGCCGCAATAGGCCGTCGAGCCACGGCCCAACGCCTTCACCGGCGCGGTGCGCAGCCCGCCGCGCGGCCTCCTTCACCTCGGGCGACACACCATCGAGCTTCCAGTAGCGGCCCTTGCCCCAGGGAGTGGCGTTTTCGGAAGCGGCGTCGGCCAAGTCGCTCATGGCGCCCAGCTTGATGCCGCACAGCGCCACCAGATTGCGGTGTGTCGCCGGCTTTCCCTGCCGCATCAGGATCGCCTTGGCGGCCACGACCTCATCCTGATTGCTGCCCTTGTGCGGCGCCTTCAAGTGCCATTCCACCACGTCGGCGAAGGCGAAGGGGTATTGCTCCTTCGGCCGCTTCCATAGATCGGTGCTGGTCATGCCCACGGCGCGGGTGCCATCGATCAGGCGCTCTGGCCATTCACCCATCAGCCAGTGCGTCATGGCGACAACCACGCTTCGAGCTTTCGGGGTCAGCAAGGCGCCGTCGCGGGCACGGGGAACGGCTTCCGGCGGAACCGCCAGGTTTGGGGCCTGTTTACCGATCCAGGCGCGCAGGGCATGGGCGTGTGGTCCGCCAGCCAGAAGGCGAACCAGTACCGCCAGGATATCTAGGGCGGCGAAGGAATAGACCGGCCCATGGCAGCCGAGAGCCCACCACCCTTGGCCGACAACGCGCTGCAAGTCCTGCTGAACCGGGACCACATCCACTGGCGGCGTATCCGCCGTGAAGTGGCGCAGATCGGTGGCACAGGACGGACACCGCATTTCCTGGACACGATCCATGCGCAGCACGCTGAGAGGCTCGTTGCACGCCGGGCAGCGATCCAGCAGCAGGCGCTGGTGGATGGGGCATACCGTGACGAAAGACAGCCGCCAGTGCAGGCGCAAATAGGGGACGGCATCGGCGTGCAGGCACCACGGACAAAACTGTTGACCGAAGCAGCGGCGACCACCCACCCGTCCGGTCGGGGGCAACCACGGCAACTTGTTCAGGCCGTCATCATGGGCGAACACGGTTCCGGCCCAGTGCCGGAATGTGGCCTGCCTCAGAGCTTCCCGCTCCACGCCAGTGCGATCGGCCAGCAGATACAACAGGGGATCGTCGGCGTGGCGGTCGAGGTCGCGGGGAGTGCGGTCACCACTTGGCTGCACGATACGGAACAGTTCGGCGGGGCGCAGGCCGTTGGCGGCTGCGGTCCGTGCGAACCAGGACGACAAAGATTCCCCCGGCAACAACCGAGGGCATCCGGGCCAGCGGTCATCGTGATGCATCGCCTTGCCTCCACATGAGGGAGGTTCATGACTGTATCAAAGCCAGGGATCTTTGGCTTATGCGCACAAGACTCAGGGGCTTTATACCTTGGTTTCATTCGCTTTTCTGGAAAGTCCCGCCATCCGATTTCCGAATATCGGGGGCGGGCGGGGGCATGACTTGCATTTTGTCCAGCAGCGATCACGCTCTCGCGCATAGGTCTAAATTCCTTGAATTTCCCTCGATAGATGTGTATCTTGCGAATCATGCACGGGTGGTCCTTCGGGGCTGCCCCTTTCTCGACTTACGGAAAGAACAAAACATGACCATTTTGCCGCTCGATCCCCGCCAGCGCCGCCCCGGATTCCCGTTCCAGGATGATTTCTTCACCCTGGGGGCGCCGGTCGGCCCCGACCAGCCCAACCGCCGCGAAGACGTGATCCGGGTGGAAACCATCCTGGGCAATACCGGCCACCATGATCTGTCGCGCACCGACGGCCCGGTGGGCTATTGGGGCCAGCGCCAGGAGAAGGCGGTGAAGGATTGGCAAAGCCAGAACGGGCTGAAGGTGGACGGTCTGTTGAAACCGGGCGGCCCCACCATCACCAGCCTGAAACAGGCGGCGGGCGGTCTGTTGGGCGGTTTCACACCCCCCAGCCCGGACGAGGTGGACCAGCACCAATCGCAACGCATGCAGGGCGAGCCTGGCATCCTGAACACCCGCCCGGCGCGGCTGTCCTTCCCCAAGCCCGCCCAGCCCTTGGAATTGGACGAGCAAAGCCAGGCCTTCAACGCCGACAGCGCCCGCGCTTTGACCCGCAGCAGCGTCAACGGCGACATCCCGCGCATCTATGGCGACTTCGCCAAACAGGCGGGGGCGGATGCGCACGCCACCTTGATGGATCTGGCCGAACAGATGGAGGCTCAGGTCGGGCGCGACCGCACCGACCAAGTGATGCACGGCATCGTCAACCAACTTCCGCCCGATCAGGCCAAGGCTTTGCTGGGCGGTACCATGCCCGCCGCCCGCCCCCTGGGGGTGCGCAGTGCCGATCTGCCTGACGACAGCGCCGTGCCGTTGTTCCGGATGGCGGCTGCCGCACCGGTGGCGGGCGGCGGTAAGGATGTGTTGTCTGCGGCGGAAAACAGTGACGCGGCTGCCATTGTCGCGCCACCTTCTCCCGCTGCCCCAGAAGAAAAACCGGTGCAAGTGGCTGCCGCCCCGGCGGCGATTCCCTTGGCCTGGTGGTTGCTGGGCGGCGGGGCCGCGGCTGGCGGGGCCATTGCCCAGCAACAGATCGAAAAGGAACTGAAAAAGCCCAAAGGCCTTCCCACCACCACCATCGATCCCCAGGCGGGAAAACCGCAAGTGCTGCACGGCCCCGATCCGTCCAAGCCGCCGCCGCAAACCGCCACCCCGCCCAGCACGCCCACGCCCCAGCCGCCGCCCTTGCCGCCTAGCACAGCTCAACAACCGTCGAAGGATGGCAATTCGTATCCGGGGCAGCCAGCAGAACCGGTTAAGCCGATGGGGCCGCTTGAAATTCGTGCGAGGCCGCCTGTTGACTTGGGAAAAGGCGGGAAGCCTTACCCGGATACCGATGAGGCAATTGCGGGAATTCCCGACAAGAAGGCCCAAGAAGCAATCCGTGGCGTAATGCTGGGTTCGGGGGTCACCAATGGGGCGGATAAGAAAGGCACGCATATTGTCGTCGAAGGCGGCAACTACGATAACGTCAAACAGGATGCACAAAAGCTGCAGGGGCTTCTTGGGATCGATCCCCGTTCGGCAAAACCGATTGATGGGAACGGCGGAACTGTTTCGGCAACCAAGGACGGGAGCATCGTTGTGATCGAGCGGCCCTCATCTGGGAGGGACGAACCTACACTTGAAGTGCATACCAAAGATGCTGCAGGCAACATCCATAAAATGAAGCGCCGGTACGGGCGCCGTCTGAATGAATGAGGCTATCCAAGTTGATCAAGGGTGGAAGCCGGCAGACACGCCATGGCCAAGCGGCTTATAATTGCCGGCTTCCCGCCTGCTCTTTCAAGAAAACGGTCGATGACCACATCCTCGGCGGCGAGAACAGACGCTCCTTCAGGAAAGGCGAGCAACACCCAGTCGTTCTTGCCGCCACAGGCGACTAACAAGTCTCCGGCCACTTCGGTTGCCGTGCCCAGACTGATATCGTCGGCAACCACCACCGACCAGCGTTCGCGGCTCGGCGAGTAAAGGCCGATCTCCCAATCCTCGCGCTCGGCCAGAACAGCGATAAACGCCTTGATG
>JAIWOG010000299.1 GCA_020217035.1 Magnetospirillum sp.
TCCTGTGATTCGGCATGGGCGACCAGATGACCGGCGAAGGCGACTTTCCGCCATCGTTCAGGAAGCGCCTCTTGGGCACGAGGCGGTAGGGGAAGGGTGATGTGGGATCGCAGGCGAGGAAGCCAAAGGGTGGTGACCTCGTCCACAGGCGGCAGGCGTTCGAAGAATTCGCCCTGGTTGGGATAGTCGAACGCAACCCATCCGAATTCGGCATAGGTTCGTGCCCGCCATTTCGACCACGAGGGATCCCAACTGGGTTCCCATGCCTGCGCGATGTCGTAATCCTCGAACCGCTTGCGCACGGCGTCCATGCCTCCGGCGTGGCGGAGATACGCGTCCATGAAGGACGTGGACCCGCCAAGAACGCTGAACCCTTCTTCCCGCTGGAGCAGGCACCAGTTCCCCTCGCGGCTAAACCAACACCTCCATTCTCCGTGCATGCTGGTCAGGCGGTTAAGGCCAGATGTCGCGTCTTGATCGGGTGTCAGCAGGTAGGTATCCCAGGCGGAACCCGTCGTCGAACCACAGCAGATTTCCTGAATGCCGAACTCGGCCAAAGTTCGACGCAACGGTGCGAATTCATCAACGATCTCGGGGTCTTCGCGCACCCTCCAGCACGGCGGTCCCATTCCCTGCGACAAGTAAAGCGGGATGGGAACCTGGCGCCAGTCGGGATTGAGGAAGGTCTTTCCGTCGGTCAGCCGATCCCGGATCGGCGTCCAGATGAGCTCGAAGTCTTCCTGAGACAGCGTCTGTATCATGCGTCCTCACGACCCGGAAGATGAGGCGTCATCATGCCTCCATTCGGTGAGACATCAAGTATGCACAACGTTTCGGCGATGTCTTGCGTCTCGATGCTCGTGGGCTTGCCCACCTCCTATCGGCAATGACAGCTTTAGGGCGGACGAATTGGCAATTCTGTCGCTCACGCGGTTTCGCCTGAGTCCAGGCATGTTTGCACCTGACGGAGATTGCGGAGTTTCATTAATCCATTGTATGGAAATAAGAATCTTAGGCATCGGGATGCCCAACCCGTCCGCGTTATGTCTGTCGCTGTCCGGATTAAAGGCACAAAATCCGGTTTATAGCTGAAACCGACAGGGTGCCAAAAATGCTGACAAATCAAGGAATGGCTGGGGGACTAGGATTCGAACCTAGACTGGCGGAGTCAGAGTCCGCTGTCCTACCGTTAGACGATCCCCCACCAGGGGCTCGGGGCGTTTTGGGTGCCGCGAGAGGGCGATCTTCTAGCAAAGGCGCATGGGTTTGTGAAGGCATTTTTTTGGTTTTGGCGAATTCTCCTTGGGTCGGCGGGGGCATGCGGGTAACATCGCCGCCGCCCGAATGTCCGTGCCGCCAATGACGAGTTCTCCGTTGCGTTCCGTTTCCGCCGATTCCGTTGATCCTGTTTACGCCGCGTTGGATTTGGGCACCAACAATTGTCGCATGCTGGTGGCGCGTCCCACCGCCGACGGTTTTCGCGTCGTCGACGCCTTTTCGCGCATCACCCGTCTGGGCGAGGGGCTGGCCGCCACCGGGCGCTTGTCCCCGGCGGCCATGGACCGCACCATCGGGGCGTTGCGGGCCTGCGCCGACAAGATGGGGCGCAACCGGGTGACCCGTGCCCGGCTGGTGGCGACCGAGGCGTGTCGCCGCGCCGCCAATTGCGACGAGTTCGCCCGGCGGGTGGAACGGGAAACCGGCCTGGAGCTGGAAATCATCTCGGCGCGTGACGAGGCCGCTCTGGCCCTGGGCGGCTGTTCGTCGCTGATGCGCCCCGATTATCCCTGGGCCCTGGTCTTCGACATCGGCGGCGGCTCGACCGAGCTGATCTGGGTGGCCAATGGTCCCGCCGGTTTGGACGTCAAGGGCGTGGTGTCGCTGCCCCTGGGGGTGGTCACCCTGGCCGAGCAGGTGGGCGAGGCGTTGCACAACCCGGCTGGTTACGCCGTCACCGTGGCGCAGATCGCCACCCGGCTGGCCGCCTTCGAGGCCGAGCATTGCATCACGCCGCGTCTGCTGATGGGCCAGGTGCAGATGCTGGGCACCTCGGGGACCGTCACCACCCTGGCGGCGCTGCACTTGAACCTGGAACGCTATGACCGTGGCGCCGTCGATGGCTTGGACCTGCATCTGACCGACATCGCCGCCATCACCACCATGCTGCTGGGCATGAGCGCCGCCGAGCGGGTGGCCCATCCCTGCATCGGCACCGAACGGGCCGATCTGGTGATCGCCGGCTGCGCCATCCTGGAGGCCATGTGCCGGCTGTGGCCGTTATCGTCCCTACGCGTCGCCGACCGTGGCGTGCGCGAGGGCATCTTGTTGTCCATGATGCGCGAAGACGCCGTCTGGACCCGTGCGGAGTAGGACATGAGCACCACCAAGGGCAAGGGCAAAAGCGCCGGCGGCGGCGCCAGCAAGGGCTCGGGCAGCCGCATGCTGGTGGAACGGGTGAAGACGGCGCGCGGCCGCAAGCCGTCGTCCACCCGCTGGCTGCAACGCCAGTTGAACGACCCCTATGTGCAGGAAGCCCGCAAGCTGGGCTTTCGGTCCCGTGCCGCCTTCAAGCTGATCGAGTTGGACGACCGCTTTCATTTCCTGAAGCCCGGTCTTCGGGTGGTGGATCTGGGCGCCGCTCCCGGCGGCTGGACCCAGGTGGCGGTGCAACGCGTCGGCGCCAAGGGCAAGGTGGTCGGCATGGACATCCTGGAATATGAAGCGGTGCCCGGCGCCGTCTGCATGCAGGGCGACTTCCTGGCCGACGACGCCCCCGACCGGTTGAAACAGGCATTGGACGGCCTGGCCGATATCGTGGTTTCGGACATGGCCGCACCCACCACCGGCCATCCGCCCACCGACCATCTGCGCATCATCAATCTGGTGGAAGTGGCGCTGCACTTCGCCCTGGAAGTGCTGGCCCCCGGCGGCGTGTTCCTGGCCAAGGTGTTCCAGGGCGGCACCGAAAAATCGCTGCTGGACCAGTTGAAGCAGAACTTCGCCACGGTGCGCCACGCCAAGCCGCCGGCCAGCCGCAAGGAATCGGCCGAGACCTATGTCATCGCCACCGGTTTCAAGGGGCGGCGAGACGAGATCGACAGCGAATAAGTCTGCCGCCCGCTAAGCCGGCGCGGCTTCTGAGCGAGTGCGTTACCGGCCAGCCCCTAATGCGGCAACCATTCGCACAGATGAGCGGTCAACTCGCGCGGGGAGGCGCGGCTGAGATCGCGGTCCACCTCGCCAACCACCATCTTGCGG
Organism: Magnetospirillum sp.; assembly: GCA_020217035.1. Classification (GTDB taxonomy): domain Bacteria; phylum Pseudomonadota; class Alphaproteobacteria; order Rhodospirillales; family Magnetospirillaceae; genus Magnetospirillum. The sequence goes on from JAIWOG010000299.1 coordinate 3,259, forward strand.
GTGTTGGCCGCCATGGTGGTTTCCAGTTCCGCCAACACGGCACGCGGTCCGACCAGCACCAGATGGTCGAAACGCCGTTCGCTGGCGGCACGGTCCAATTGGCCGGCGACGCGTCCGGTGCAGGCCGGGCCGGTTGCCGGGACGCCCATGCCAAGCACGGGTTCCAGGTCGCGTTGCGGACCGTCACAGCGAAAAATTCGGGCGCGGGCGCCATCGGCCACGCACACCCAGGTGTGGGACGAACGCATGGCTTTCTCCTTTCCTCCCGCCGGGGCGACAGGCAGGGTCTTCCCGGCAGCATGCATCTTATCATGAAAGAAGGATTAACGCCGCCATGGCGTGCTTGAGTGGCGATCTTTTCTGTGTATGATGACGCGCCAATCCCCGTACCCCGCCATCGGAGTTGGCATGCAAATCAAGGAAGCCCTGACATTCGACGACGTTCTGCTGGTGCCGGCAGAGTCTGACGTCCTGCCCAACAGCGTCGACACCCGTACCCGCATCACCCGTTCCATCGAATTGGGCATTCCGCTGGTGTCCGCGGCCATGGACACCGTCACCGAATCGGGCCTCGCCATCGCCCTGGCCCAGGCCGGCGGCATCGGCGTCATCCACAAGAACCTGGATATCCAGGCCCAGGCCGCCGAAGTGCGCAAGGTCAAGAAGTTCGAATCCGGCATGGTGGTCAACCCGGTCACCATCCACCCCGACCAGACCCTGGCCGAGGCCCTGCGCCTGATGGCCGATTTCAAGATTTCCGGCATTCCGGTGGTGGAACGCGGCTCGCGCAAGCTGGTGGGGATCCTGACCAACCGCGACGTCCGCTTCGCTTCCGACGTCAACCAGCCGGTGGCCGAACTGATGACCAAGGACAAGTTGGTCACCGTGCGCGAAGGCGTCGACAAGGAAGAAGCCAAGCGCCTGCTGCACACCCACCGCATCGAAAAGCTTCTGGTGGTGGACGGCGATTACCGCTGCACCGGCCTGGTGACGGTCAAGGACATCGAGAAGGCCAAGGCCCACCCCAACGCCTGCAAGGACGAGCAGGGCCGCCTGCGCACGGCGGCCGCCACCGGCGTCGGAATCGACGGCATCAAGCGGGCGGAAGCGTTGCTGGAAGCGGAAGTGGACATCATTGTCGTCGATACCGCCCACGGCCATTCCCTGGGCGTGATCGAGGCGGTGCGCCAGATCAAGGCCATGTCGTCCAAGGCCCAGGTCATCGGCGGCAACATCGCCACCCCCGAGGCCGCCCGCGCCCTGGCCGATGCCGGCGCCGACGCCGTCAAGGTGGGCATCGGCCCCGGCACCATCTGCACCACCCGCATGGTGGCCGGCGTTGGCGTGCCGCAATTGTCCGCCATCATGGAAGTGTCGGAAGTGACGCGCGAGCGCGGCATCTGCCTGATCGCCGACGGCGGCATCAAGTATTCCGGCGATATCGCCAAGGCCATCGCCGCCGGCGCCGATTGCGTGATGATCGGGTCCTTGTTCGCGGGAACCGAGGAAAGCCCCGGCGAGGTGTTCTTGTACCAGGGGCGTTCGTACAAGTCCTATCGCGGCATGGGCTCCATCGGCGCCATGGCCAGGGGTTCGGCCGACCGCTACTTCCAGGCCGACGTCAACGACAGCCTGAAGCTGGTTCCCGAAGGCGTCGAAGGTCGCGTCCCCTACAAGGGGCCGGTGGGCACCGTCATCCACCAGATGGTCGGCGGCTTGCGCGCCGGCATGGGCTATACCGGCAACCGCACCATCCCCGAGATGCAGACCCGCTGCACCTTCCGCCGCATCACCAGCGCCGGCCTCAGGGAAAGCCACGTGCACGACATCTCGATCACCAAGGAAGCCCCCAACTACAAGAGCGAGTAATCGGGCGCGTTTCCTGAAACGTCAGGCCGGCCCCTGATCGGGGCCGGCTTTTTCATGCCCGCCCGGTTACACTTCGTTACCACTTGGGCAAACCGGGGTTACAGCACGCCCCTAAGCTGATCGACGGATAACAAGATATCAGCTTAGAGAGCCTGTCATGCGGAACATCACCTTTGCCCTGTGGGGCGTCCTGCTGGTCCCCGCTGCCCTGTGGATGGCGGTCGAGCCGGCGGCCTTGCATGCCGACACCTTCATGGCGCTGCGCAACAACATGGTGCAGATGAGCGGCGTCATGGCCATGGCCGCCATGAGCGTGGCGATGATCCTGGCCCTTCGTCCGGGTTGGCTGGAAAGCCGGTTGGACGGTTTGGACAAGATGTACCGGCTGCACAAATGGCTGGGCATCGCCGGCCTCAGTTTGGCGGTCACCCACTGGCTGTGGGCCAAGGGGCCGAAATGGGCGACATCCTGGGGCATCCTGGAACGCCCGCAACGCGGCCCGCGTCCGCTGCCCGATTCGGTGGTCGAGCAGGCTCTCGGCACTTGGCGCGGCCTGGCCGAAGGTGTCGGCGAATGGGCGTTCTACGCCATGGCCTTGCTGATCGTCCTGGCCTTGCTCAAGCGCTTCCCCTATGGCCGCTTCTTTCAGACCCACCGCTTGCTGGCGCTGGGCTATCTGGTCATGGTGTTCCATGCGGTGGTGCTGACCAAGTTCGCTTATTGGACCACGCCCTTGGGGGCTGGTTTGGCGGTGTTGCTGGCCGCCGGCACCGCGGCGGCGGCGCTGGTGCTGTTGCGCCGGGTGGGGGCTGGGCGCAAGGTCGGCGGCCATGTCGCCGCCCTGCGCGACTTCCCCGCCCTGCGCTGCCTGGAAGTACGCGTCGCCCTGGAAAAAGGGTGGAAGGGACACCAAGCTGGCCAGTTCGCCTTCGTCACCTTCGACCCCAAGGAAGGGGCACATCCCTTCACCATCACCTCAAGCTGGGATGGCGAGGACAACTCGCTGAGCTTCGTCATCAAGGAACTGGGTGACCATACCGGGAAATTGCGCCAAAGCCTGACCCCGGGCCAAGCGGTCACCGTCGAGGGTCCCTATGGCCGCTTTACTTTCGCCGACGATTGCCCGCGCCAGATCTGGGTGGGAGGCGGCATCGGCGTCACCCCCTTCCTGGCCCGCGCCCGGCACTTGGCCGCGCACCGGGAACCGGGGGGACAGGACATCGACTTGATTCACACCACCCACGACGAAGATCCCGAAGCCTTGGCCGAATTGCGGCTTGTCGCCCAACAGGCCGGCATCCGTCTGCATGTGCTGGTGGACGGCCGCGATGGCCGGCTGACCGGCGAACGCCTGCGCACCATGGTGCCCGGCTGGCAACAGGCCAGCCTGTGGTTCTGCGGCCCCGCCGGTTTCGGCCACGCCTTGCGCGACGACCTGGCTCGCCACGGCATGGCGGTTTCGCGGCGCTTTCACCAGGAATTGTTCGCCATGCGCTAACCGGGTGTGGGGCTTGGCGTTTTGGCATGGCCGGGGCTGCGAATTGTCATAGCTGGCATCCGTCTTCCGGCGGCAGGCTGACGGCGTCAACGAAGGTCACGATCGGAGCCGGCGATGCTGTCCGCCCCCAAATCCCCCATATACCAGGCCCTGTGCGAAGCCCTGGACGACGAATACAAGGCCCGCGCCACCTATGCGGCGGTGATCGACCGTTTTGGTCCGGTGCGGCCGTTCATCAACATCATCCAGTCGGAACAGCGCCACATCAACGCCCTGCAAATGTTGTTGCGCCGCCGCGGCTGGCCGATTCCCGACGATCCCCATGGCGGCCGGGTGGAAGCCCCGGCCAGCATCGACGAGGCTTGCCGCCTGGGGGTGCAGGCGGAACTGGACAACGTGGCACTTTATGACCGCTTGAACGCCCTGGCCGCCGAGGACGACGAGGTCCTGGCGGTGTTCGCCAACCTGCAAGGGGCTTCGCAGCACCGGCACCTGCCGGCCTTCCAGCGCGGCGGCGAAAACGGGGGCAATGCTGGAGGTGGCGGCCACGGCCGGCGCGGCCGCTGCGGTTGAGGCGGGGGCGGCGGCAGGCCGGTCTTGCGCCGGGGCGGGTTTGCTCCTAAAACCCAAGGCCAGCCCGCCTTTTGCCGAAAGTCCGCCCATGACCCCCGCCGCCCGCCTTGCCGCCGCCATGGAAGTGTTGGACGAAATCCAGGCCAGCCCCAAGCCGGCCGACCAGATCGCTTCGCTTTATTTCAAAAGCCGCCGCTATATCGGGTCCAAGGATCGCCGGGCGGTGTCGGAAACCGTGTGGCGGGTGCTGCGCACCAAGGCGCGGATCGATTGGTGGCTGGAAGCCCTGGACTTTCCCGCCGATGCCCGCGCCCGGGTGCTGGCCGACCTGGTGTTCCAAGGCGGCAAGCCGGAACCCGACTTGTTCCAAGGGGCGCACGCCGCCCATCCGCCCAGCCAGGAAGAACGCCGGATGATGGAGGCGCTGCGCGGCAAGTCGCCGTTCCACCACGCCATGCCGGCCTGGGTGAAGGGCGAGTTTCCCGAATGGCTGACCCCACGGCTGAGCCAGTTGTGGGGGGAACGCATGGCCGCCGAATTGGGCGCCATGCGCGACGAGGCGCCGCTGGACCTGCGCGTCAACACCTTGAAGGCGAGCCGCGACGAAGCCTTCGTCGCGCTGAAGAAGGAACGCGTGCCCAGCACGCCCACCGAGATTTCCCCCATCGGCTTGCGTCTGGCCAACCGCGTCGCCCTGGTGCAATTGCAGGCGTGGCGCGACGGTCTGGTCGAGGTGCAGGACGAAGGCTCGCAACTGGTGGCGCTGATCGCCGACGCCCGGCCGGGCATGGCGGTGGTGGATTATTGCGCCGGCGCTGGCGGCAAGACCTTGGCCCTGGCGGCGGCCATGAACAACACCGGGCGTCTGGTCGCCTGCGACGTGGCCGAATGGCGGGTCGACAAGGCCCAGGCACGGCTGCGCCGGGCCGGGGTGCACAACGTCACCCGTCGGGTGATCGGCGGCGAATCCGACAAATGGATCAAGCGCTCCGCCGGATCATACGACCGCGTGCTGGTGGACGCGCCCTGTTCGGGGACCGGCACCTGGCGCCGCAACCCTGACGCCAAATGGCAACTGACCGAGGAAACCGTCCAGGAACTGGTGGTGCGCCAGCAAGCCATCCTGGCCAGCGCCGCCCGACTGGTGAAGCCGGGCGGACGGCTGATCTATGCCACCTGTTCCATCCTGTCCGAGGAAAACGAGGATCAGGTGGACCGCTTCCTGGCCAGCCATGCCGATTACAAGGTGCTGCCGGTGCCAAGCCTGTGGGGCGAGTTGGTGGGCACAGCCTGCCCGGTGACCGGGCCTTATCTGCGACTGTCCCCCTATGGCCATGGCACCGACGGTTTCTTCGCCGCGGTGCTGGAAAAAGCGTCAGAACAATAGCGGCCGCATCGCCCCCCACACCTGTTGCGCCTTGTTCCAGCCGTTCAGGATGTCGCCGGCGGTGTCCTTGACCTGGGTCGGGTTGTTGGCCTCGGCCCGCAGGGCCAGGGCGTCGTAGCCGTCGGCGATGCCCTGTTCGGTCTGCTTGGCGAGCCCGGTCAGCAAGGCCGCCGCCGAACCGCCCCCGGCGACCCCGCCGCCGCCGGCCGCCAGACTGGCCCGGGCGGTGGCGGCCTGGCGCTTCAACAGGTCGCGCTGTTGGCGTGCCCGCTGTTCCTGCTGCAACGCCATCATCTGGTTCTGCTGGTTGATCTGATTGGTCTGGGCCTGGGCTTGCGCCTTGGCCTGGTTGTTCTGTGACACCATCTGCAAGCCGGTGGTCGCGGCGCTGATGGCGGCCGGGATTTCAAAACCGCCCATAAGCGTTCTCCAAAGAAGTCGGTTCTTGAAATGTTCTATGCTTTTGATGGGCGCAAGTCAAGGAATTTAGACCTATCGGTGGCAGTTAAAAAAGGCCCCGGATCGCTCCGGGGCCTTTCTTTGCTTAAACCGCCCGTTCCTTGACATAGGAGCCGGGGCCGTCTTCCACCACCGGCAGCTTGCCGTCGCCGGGATGGCGGGCCGGCACCTGCTTGGTGCCCTTGGTGGCCCAGGCGTGCCAGTCCGGCCACCACGAGCCTTCCACCTGGGTGGCTCCGTTCAGCCAGGTGTCGGGGTTCTTCACCTTCTTGCTGTTGGTCCAGAAGCAGTATTTGTTGGCGGCGGGCGGGTTGACCACCCCGGCGATGTGACCCGACGCCGACAGGACGAACTTGACCGGGCCGCTGGTGTTCTGGGTCAAGGCGAAGGTCGACTTCCACGGCGCGATGTGGTCCTCGCGGGCGCTCAGCATGTAGATGGGGGTCTTGATCTGCTTGAGGTCGATGTCGACCCCGTCCAACTGGATGCCGCCCGGCTGCACCAGCAGGTTCTGCTGGTACATCTTGCGCAGGTAGAAGCTGTGCATGGCGGCCGGCATGCGGGTGGAATCGGAATTCCAGTACAACAGGTCGAAGGGGAAGGGATCCTTGCCCAAAAGGTAGTTGTTGACCACGAACGACCAGATCAGGTCGTTGGCGCGCAGCATGTTGAAGGTCATGGCCATGTCGCGGCCATCCAGGTAGCCGGTCTCGTTCATGCGGTTTTCCAGGGCGACCAGCTGTTCCTCGTCGATGAAGACGCCCAGTTCGCCCGGTTCGGCGAAGTCGGTCATGGTGGTGAACAAAGTGGCGCTGGCGATGCCCGACAATCCCTTGGCCGCCATGTAGGCCAGGGTGCAGACGGTCAGCGTGCCGCCCAGGCAATAGCCGACCGCATTGACTTCCTTGTGGCCGGTGGCCTGCTCGATGGCCTTGATGGCGGCCAGCGGGCCTTCCAGCATGTAGTCCTCGAAGCCCTTGGCGGCCAGGTGTTCGTCTGGGTTGACCCAGGAAATGACGAACACGGTGTGGCCCTGGTCAACCGCCCACTTGATGAAGCTGTTCTTGGGGCGCAGGTCCAAGATGTAATACTTGTTGATCCAAGGCGGCACGATCAGCAGCGGCCGGTCGGCCACCGTCTCGGTGGTCGGATCGAATTGCAGCAACTGCATCAGGTCGTTCTGATAGACCACCTTGCCCGGGGTGACGGCGATGTTCTCGCCCACCTTGAAGGCGTCGTAATCGGTCATCTTGATGGACAGCTTGCCCTTGCCGCGTTCCAGGTCGGACAACAGGTTGTTCAGGCCCTTGATCAGGTTCTCGCCGCCGGTTTCCACGGTGGTGCGCAGCACTTCCGGGTTGGTCAGCACGAAGTTGCTGGGGGCCATGGCGTCGACGAACTGGCGGGTGTAGAAGTCCACCTTCTGGGCGGTGTGGTCGTCCAGGCCCTCGACCCCGTGCACCAGCCCGTGCATGTAGCGGGCGGACAGCAAATAGGATTGCTTGATGAAGTCGAAGACTTCGTTCTCCTCCCACATTTCGTCCTTGAAGCGGCGGTCGGCGGGGTCCGGCTTGGCGACGGGTTCGGAATGTTCGCCGAACAGCCGCCGCGCGGTGTTCTGCCACAGCGCCAGATAGTCGTTCCACAGGGTCAAGTTGGCTTCCACCAGCTTGGCCGGGTCGCTCATCATCTTGGCCGTCATCTCCATGAAGGCGTTGCCGATGTTGAGCGGATCGTAATTTTGCGGCCCCGGTTCGGTCGCCTGGCGCGAGACGAATTCCGAGACGATGCGCTGAGCGCGTTCCGCGATGTTGGTCATCGCCTGCGACAGCTCGGCGGGATCGATCACCTTGATGTCTGCGCCTTTATCTTCGGCCATAAGTATCCCTCGTTGCAGCAACCTACCGTGGTTCGTCTCAACCAGACGAACGTCAATGTCGGGGGGAGTTTGCCGTCATCGGCCTGTAACCGATTCAACGGTTCGCGATCCCCCCATAGCCCTATATACTTTCCTTCGGCGGCCTGTTAAACGTGAACTTGCCGTAAAGAGTGGTGGCAAGCCATTTTTCCATGTCTTCAGGGTGGGTGGTCAGACCATGACTGGTGATTTCGAACGCAATGCCCCTGGCGTTTCGCTGGTTGTCGGAACTTGGGCGCGAAGCGTCACGCTGCTGGCCTTCCTGGCGGCATGCTCGTCCGTTCCCGACGCGGTCAACCCGGTCGAATGGTACAAGGGCACCCGCGACCTGATCACCGGCAAGGACGAGCCGGAAGTCGCCAGTTCGACCCCCGCCGCCAAGAACGCCAAGCCGGTCGCCACCGCCGAAAACCGCAAGGACACCCCCAAGGGTCTGGTGGCCGACAGCGGCAACGCCCAATATGCCGAGCCCATCCGCCGCGAGGTGACGCCGACCCGGCCGTTGGCCCGCAAGGCCCCGGCCGCCAACCAGCCGCAGGTGGCCGCCGCCGCCCAGGCGCCCGCCGCCGCTGTTCAGTCGGCGCCGCTGGCG
>JAIWOG010000079.1 GCA_020217035.1 Magnetospirillum sp.
GGCCGCCCCGGCCTGGAAGCGGCGCTGGCGGTGCTGACGCCGGGCGACAGCCTGGTCATCTGGAAACTAGACCGCTTGTGGCGGTCGGCCAAGCACGCGTTGATCACTCTCGAACGTGTTCAATCTGTCGGCGCCACCCTGCGCAGCCTGACCGAAGGCTTCGACCTGGACACCCCGCCGGGCAAGCTGATGGCCACCATCCTGGCCGGCTTCGCCGAATACGAACGGGCCGTCATCCAGGAACGCACGCGGGCCGGCCTCGCCGCCGCCAAGGCGCGGGGCGTGCGCCTGGGCGCCAAGCCGGTGTTGGTCGGCGAAAAGCACGACCGCGCCCGCGCCATGATGCTGGCCAAAATCCCCGGCCACCGCATCGCCGCCACCCTGGGGTGCAGCCAAGCAACCCTTTACAAAACCTTCCCCGGCGGTCGCAAAGCCTTGCTGGCTGCGACATCTGGGCAACCATAGCAACAGGAGAAGCAAACCATGGCATCATCTTCTATTTGCCCCTCCGCCGCCATGCTCATTCAGGCCATTAATACGGCTAGGCCGGAGCTGTCTGAAAAGACCGCTGCGCTTGCCAAGGCGCATTCCGACTTCATCTTCGCTGTAAGCGCCTTTTGTGCACGCAACCGTGATATGGCCTTGGCCTCGACGAACGCCGAGCAGGCGTTCGCCTGGGCCCTTAAGGGCATCGCGGACGAGGCGCTAAAGCGCAGCGGTGACGATGGCAGCAACTCTGTCTAACCTCCGTTCCAATGATCAAATTGTGAGGAAATCTTCATGATTACCTTGTCCAATTTCCACCCCATCCAACTCATTGACTGTCAACCCCAGCGCATGGGCGAGCCCGGCAAAGTGGAGCGGGTTTCCATCGGCCTCAAATGCGAGGAATACGCCGAGGGGATTTACATGGACCTGACCGTCGCCGAAGCCAACGCCCTGCGTGAGGCCATCACCCGGGTCATCGATAAGGGCGACTTCCATGCCCTCTGGCAGTCCAAGGACGGCAAATTCGTTGAGGGGCCGCATGCCATGGCCGATGGCGAATGCCCTCTCTAGCCTCGAAAGGGTCGACCATGTCAAAGGCCGCGATACCGACCACACAGGATGAAGACGACGTGCTGATCGTCACCGCCCGCCTTCGGTCTGGACGGTTCGAAAGCAGCATCCAGGTGCCATTGATGGCCCCGGATGAAGAGAAACACCGCTTCATTGACGCCTGGATGGCACTAATGGAAGCCGGTGTGCGATGCGGCCCGAAGCGGCCCGCCTAGCCTCCGTTCCAATGATCAAATTGTGAGGATTTAGCCATGCCTGACACCGATAAAAACCGCCTGAACGAAGCATGGATGGATGCCAGTGACGCTCTGGACATACTGAAGGAAGTCAACTGGGACGATTGCCCGGGAGTCAGGGGAATCGCCGAACGCTTGGAGCGTGTCGTTGATGAAATCTGGGCCGAATACAGCGCCTCCTAAACCTCAGATTTTCAGACTAATTGCAGCCATCACGGAATACGCGCATGATGGCGAACCTCAAGGGATGATGGACCATGGCCAAGGTTTCGAAAAGAACCTGGAAAACGCCCGGCGGCGAAAAGCGCACCGCGTTCGTGTTGACCTATATGGATGGCGAAGGTCAGCGGCATCGTCAACAATTTGCAAAAAAGTCCGATGCCGACGCCGAACGGGTTCGTATCGAAGGTCAACTGGCCTGCGGTGTCCACGTCCCGGACAAGAATAGTTTGGATGTTTCCGCCGCCGCCCTGGCGTTCCTGTCAGATTTCCACGAACTGGTCAAATCCGGCAAACGAGAACGCTCGACCTTGGGTGCCTATGACCGGCAAGTGAAGCTGCACTTGCTGAAGTATGAAATTTCAAAAATCAAGCTGTCCCGCCTCTCTGGCCCTGATTGCATGCGGTATGCCCGGTCCCTAGAGACCGATTTGTCTGACGCTATGGCCACCCGCGTTTACTCCATGTTCCGTCAGATCATAAAATTTTCCCAAGCTGCTGGATGGATATCGACGAACCCAGCAGACGCCATCACCATCAGGACCAAAGGCGAGGCCAGAGAGGAAGGCGGGGAGCTTGTCATCCCGCCCAAGGAACAGCTTCGGCGTCTTTATGAAACCGCCAAGACTTTCGACAATGACGGAATGGCGGAAGCATTGGTTTCCGTCTTGATGTTCGCGGGCCTCCGCGCCTCTGAACTGCGCGGGCTTCCCCGGCGCAACCTGTTCCTGTCGGAAAACAAACTGAAAGTCACTCAACGGGCCGACGAAGACAACATCATCGGCCCGGTCAAGACAAAGAATTCCATGCGGACCGTCCCCATTCCGCCATCAACCGTTCAAGCCCTGAAACACTGGCTGAAATCGGCACCGCCATCTAAGGACGGCATTGTGTTTCCCACCAAAGGCGATGCCAGACTGAGCACCGGCACCCGCCGCGTTGGGGGAGGCGTTTGGAACTATCACAACATCTATAATCGCTTGTGGGTGCCGTTGATGACCGCAGCGGATCTGGTGGAATGGATTGACAACGGCAATGGCGGTAAAAAACCACGCCCCTTCTTCGCCCTTCACACCCTGCGACACGTCGCCGTGTCGCTGTGGATCGAGCAGGGCGCCACGCCCAAGCAGATAACAACATGGGCCGGCCATGCCAGCATTCAATTTACCATGGACACATACGGCAAGCTGTGGTCAGACGCCGACAGCGACCAAGCCATCGCCCGCGCTGCCCAGGCGTCGATCATCGGATAGAAGCTGTCGATGAAAGACGAGAAATACTAATCGGCGCATGGATGGCGCACACACAGCGCAATGCATTGATTTTAAATCTTTTTCAAGAGCATCATAATCCTGGGGTCGGGGGTTCAAGTCCCTCTCCCGCTACCAACACGAACCCCTGTGGAAACAAAGTTTTCCACAGGGGTTTTTGTTTTTCTCGCACGGCGCCGTGGCCATGTCGTCCGAAGAACGGGATTTTCCCTGTGGCCTGACGGCCCCGGCCCTTTTATTCTGGGGCACCGAACGGCTTCGAGAGTCCCATGCCCCCCATCGACCGCCTGCTAGACTTGATGGCCAAATTGCGCGACCCGGACAAAGGCTGCGCCTGGGACCGTGAACAGAATTTCGCCACCATCGCCCCCTACACCATTGAAGAGGCTTACGAAGTCGCCGACGCCATCGACCAGGGCGACATGGCGGCGTTAAGGGACGAATTGGGCGACCTGCTGTTCCAGGTGGTCTTTCATTCCCGCATGGCCGAGGAAGAAGGGCATTTCGCCTTCGACGACGTGGCCCGTGCCATCACCGACAAGATGATCCGCCGCCACCCCCATGTGTTCGGTGATGCCGGTCATCGCGACAGCGCCACTCAGACCCAGGCGTGGGAAGTGTCCAAGGCGGCGGAACGCGCCGCCAAGGGCCATGACAGCGTGCTGGACGGGGTGGCCCGCTCACTGCCGCCGATGACGCGGGCGCTGAAGCTGCAAAACCGCGCTGCCCGCGTTGGCTTCGACTGGGCCGAGGCCAAGGACGTCATCGCCAAGATCGACGAGGAAGTGGCTGAAATAAAATCCGAAATCGACACCGATGGTAGCTTCGACCGGCTTGAGGATGAAATCGGCGACCTGCTGTTCGTCTGCGTCAACCTGGCCCGCAAACTGGAAGTCGACCCGGAAACCGCCCTGAAACGCGCCAACGCCAAATTCACGCGCCGTTTCAATCACATCGAGCGTAAACTTAAAGAACGCGGACAATCCCCCGCCGATGTCGGGTTGGACGAAATGGAAGAATTGTGGGTGGACGCCAAACACCACGAACGCCGTCAAGGAGAAGCCTGATGCCCAGCATGCGCCCGTCCCTGCGCCCGACCTTGCGCCTGCTGGCCGCCCTGGTTCTGCTGTTGCCCTTGGCGTCGTGCTACATCCCCGACAAGTTCAAGGGCGAATTGCGACTGTCGCGCTATGGCGATTACGCCCTGGCCTATGAAGGCGACCTGATCTGGGCCCCCATCCTGCACGATTATGCCGGCGGGCGGATCACCCCGGAAAACGAGGAAGAGAAGAACAACAACATCTACAAGGATCTGGTCCGCGATCCGGCGATCAAGGACCTCCGCAAGGCCGGCAAGGGCCGCTTCCACGTCAAGTATGAACGCCAAGGCCGTCTGGGCAAGGTGCAGCTGTCGTCCTATCTGCGCCGCGACGCCCGGCTGATTTCGCTGAAATCCAATGAAGACGGCACCATCATCGTCGATGCCAACGGGGTCAAGCCGGGTGACGCCCAGCGCATGGCCGAGTTGGGCATCACCATGGAGGGCGAGTTCCGCATCACCACCGACGGCAACGTGTTGAAGCACAATGCCACCGAAGTCCGTCCGTTTGGCGCCTACAAGGTCTATGTGTGGAAGATCGAAAACGCCCTGTCGGCGACTCCCACCCTGGTGATGCTGCGCGACCCCGACCCCAACCGCCCGCTGTAAGGATTTCCCCATGAGCCTTGATTGGACCGACCGCACGGTTTTCGTCACCGGCGCCACCGCCGGCTTCGGCGAGGCCATCGCCCGTGCCTATGCCAAGCTGGGGGCGCGGCTGATCCTGTGCGGCCGCCGCCAGGACCGCCTGGCCGCCTTGGCGGCGGAACTGGGCGTTCCTTGCCACCTCCTGACCCTCGACGTGCGCGAGCGGGGGGCGGTGGAGCAGGCCGTCGCCACCCTGCCGGCGCCCTTTGCCGCCGTCGATGTGCTGGTCAACAACGCTGGACTGGCCCTGGGGCTGGAACCGGCCCACCAAGCCGACCTGGACGATTGGGAAACCATGATCGACACCAACGTCAAGGGCCTGATGTACGTCACCCGCGCCGTGCTGCCCGGCATGGTCGCCCGTGATCACGGCCATATCGTCAACATGTCGTCCATCGCCGGCACCTATCCCTATCCGGGCGGCAATGCCTATGGGGCGTCCAAGGCGGCGGTCAGCCAGTTTTCCCTGAACCTGCTGGCCGATCTGGTCAAGACCCGCGTCCGGGTCACCAATATCGAACCCGGCCTGTGCGGCGGCTCGGAATTCTCGTTGGTGCGCTTCAAGGGCGACGCCCAGGCCGCCGACAAGGTCTATGCCGGCACCACGCCGTTGTCGTCGGAAGACGTGGCGGAATCGGTGATCTGGGCCACCTCCCTGCCCGCCCACGTCAACATCAACAGGATCGAGATGATGCCGGTCAGCCAAGCCCCGGCGGGGTTGACCGTTTACCGGTCTTAATCCACCAACGGCGCCAGTTGGTTCCAGCTGGTTTGTCCCGGCGCCAGCAGCAACTGGCCGTCGGCATGCAGGACCGGGGTGTAGTCGCTGCCGTCCAGCATCGCCCCGCGCCCGCCGGCTTCGGCGTGGATCAGCACGCCGGCGGCGTGGTCCCAGGGCATCAGGCGGCGGAAATGGGCGAAATGCATGCGGCCGGTGACCAGATCCAGGTAATCGTGGGCGGCGCTGCCGCGCCGGGCCACGTGCAGCACCTGGTCGGCGACGCGGCCACGTTTCTTGATGGAGCCGGTCAGTTGGGCCAGCGGCACTTCGGCGGCGACGGAAAGGCGGTTGCCGTCGCGCCAGGCGCCCTGGCCGATCTCGGCGATCACCGTGCGGTTGGGCACCGGATCGTGAATCCAGCCGGCCACCGTCTGGCCGTCCACCACCAGGGCGACGATGACGGCGAAGCGCGGATTGTTGTTGGCGAAATTGCCGGTGCCGTCCACCGGGTCGATGATCCAGACGACTCCCGGTCGATGCAGGGCTTCCAGCAGCGCCGGATTGGCGTCGACAGCTTCCTCGCCGACCACGGCGCCGGGGATCAGCCCGGTCAACATGCGGGTCAGCAGGCGTTCGGCCATGACGTCGGCGTCGGTGACCAATTGGTTGGGCTTCTTCTCGCGGATTTGTTCGCGGTTCAGCTTCTTGAAGCGGGGCAGGATTTCCGCCTCGGCCGCTTCGCGGATCAGCCGCGCCACCGTGCCCACGTCAACGTTCACGCCCCACCCCCTTTGCCCTGCATCTGCTGGAACCGGGCAATATTGGCCCCGTCCAGACGAACTTTCAAATGGGTTCGCGTCTCGTCGTCGCGGCGTTCCAGCACCTCGCCGTTGCGGTACATCCAGGCGATGCCGGCGCCGTCATGCAAGTCGAAGCTGGCATCGATGATTTGCCGGCTTTGCGACAGACGCTCGTCGAAACAGGCCAGCAACTGGTCGATGCCCGCCCCGGTCAGGGCGGAAATGGCGATGGCGGTGGGGCGCCGCGCCGCCTGGTTGACCACGTGGACCGCCCCTTCCGGCATCAGGTCGATCTTGTTCAGCGCCTCGACCAGACCTTGGTCGACCATCTCGGCCAAGCCCAGTTCCCGCAACACCTGTTCCACGTCGGACGCCTGGGCTTCGCAATCGGGGTGGGACATGTCGCGCACATGCACCACCACGTCGGCTTCCAAAACCTCTTCCAAGGTGGCGCGGAAGGCGGCGACCAGTTCGTGCGGCAGGTCGGAAATGAAGCCCACGGTGTCGGATAAGATCACTTGCCGACCCGACGGCAACTTCAGGCCGCGCATGGTGGGGTCAAGGGTGGCGAACAGCATGTCCTTGGCCAGCACCTCGGCGCGGGTCAGGCGGTTGAACAGCGTCGACTTGCCGGCATTGGTGTAGCCGACCAGGGCGATGATCGGATAAGGCACGCGGCGGCGCGCCGAACGGTGCAGTTCTCGAGTGCGCTTGACCTCTTCCAGTTCGCGCTTCAGCTTGACGATGCGGTCGCCGATCATGCGGCGGTCGGCCTCGATCTGGGTTTCGCCGGGGCCGCCCAGGAAGCCGAAGCCGCCACGCTGGCGTTCCAGGTGGGTCCACGACCGTACCAGACGCGACCGCTGATAGGACAAGGCCGCCAGTTCCACCTGCAACGTGCCTTCACGGGTCCGCGCCCGCGCCCCGAAGATTTCCAGGATCAGGCCGGTGCGGTCGATGACCTTGCAGGCCCATTCCTTTTCCAGGTTGCGCTGCTGCACCGGCGACAGGTGGCCGTCGACGACGGCGACCAAAATTTCGTTGGCTTTGACGATTTCCGCCAAGCGTTCGACCGCGCCCTTGCCGATCAGGGTGGCGGGCCGCCGCTTGGTCACTGGGACCAATTCGGCGGCCACCACGTCCAGGTCGATGGCTTGGGTCAAGCCCACGGCTTCGTCCAGCCGGGATTGCGGGGCCCGTAATCCACTGTCCGCCTTCAAGGCGGGGTGGACGACCATGGCCCGTTGTCGGGGGGACAGTCCCCCCTGATGACCGTCGTTCACTTATTCCTCGCCACCGTCCTTGACCGGCGGCTCGAACAACTGGATGGGAGTGGCCGGCATCACCGTGGAAATGGCGTGCTTGTAGACCAGTTGGGTCAGGCCGTCACGGCGCAGCAACAGCGAGAAATTGTCGAACCAAGTGACGATACCCTGCAGCTTGACGCCGTTCACCAGGAAGATGGTGACCGGGGTCTTCTGCTTGCGGATGTGGTTCAGAAACACATCCTGTACGTTTTGCGATTTTTCGGCGGACATGGTTGATGTTCCGTTCTTATTGCCCGAGATTGTTATTCGTAGGTCTTCAAGAAGACCTCCCTAAAGACTCTTGGTTATCATCAAAATGCGGGCTTGGGAACCGATACTTGGCGCAACCTGTCTAGAAGAGTTTGGGGATCGGAAAAGTAATAAGCCGGCGGGTGGGAATCGAACTCACCCGGTTGGGGGGGCTCATGCCGCAACAATGCCGGAATGCATCCGGCGTTGATGGCGCAATGCATATCTATGGGAGAATCGCCCACGAACCAGACTTTGACCGAGGGTTGAAGTCCTTGCGGCGCCAAGGCCATGTGCACCGGGTCGACCGCCGGCTTGTCGGCGCTAGCGTCGTTGGCGCCGACCAGGGCGCCGAAATACTTGTCCCAGCCCAGTGCCGCGGCCTCGGCCCGCAGGAAGCTGCCGCGCTTGTTGGACACCACCCCTAGATAAAGGCCGGCTTCGAACAGTTCAGCCAACATGGCCTCAACCCCCGGCAGCGGCCGCAGATAATCCATGTGTATTTCGGCAAAGCTGTTGGTGAAGACGTCACGGGCTTCGGTCCAGCGCTGGCCGAACATTTCGGGGAAGGAATCACGCATGGACTTGGCGACCTTGGCCTTGGCCTCTTCCATGCTCCATTCCGCCATGGCGAAATGGCGGAAAGTGCGATTGTAGGATTCCAGGATGCAGTCCCACGAATCGACAAGCGTGTTGTCCCAGTCGAACAACAGGGCCTGGGGGGCTGGTTGGGTCATCAGCGGCTTAAATCCTTGTACATCTCGCGCCAGCGAAAGGTGAGATTTCCCGGCTTGTCGTTAGAAATACTCCAGCCGCACCGAGAACATCTTTTCCACCTTCTTCACCGCTTCGGCGGCGGCGAACAGCACCACCCGGTCGCCGGCCTGCACCACGGTGTTGCCGCGCGGGCTGATCATGGCGCCGTTGCGGACCACCGCGCCCAGCAGCACGCCGTTGGGCAGCTTGACATCGCGCAGCGGCTTGCCCACCAGGCTGGAGGTTTCCAACGCGTCGGCCTCGATCAGTTCGCCAAAACCTTCATGCAAGGAATGCACGGCGTGGATACGGCCCCGCCGAACATGTTGCAGGATGTTGGAGACGGTGATTGCGCGAGGGCTGATCACCACGTCGATGCCCAAGGGGCCCATCAGCGCGTTGTAGGTGGTCTTGTTGATCAGGCTCATGGCGCGGCGCGCCCCGTAACGCTTGGCCAGCAGCGACGCCAGGATGTTGGTTTCGTCGTCGTTAGTCACCGACACCACGGTCTCGGCAGCACCCACATTGGCCTCGGTCAGGATTTCCGGGTCCAGCACGTCGCCGTTCAACACCACCGTGCGGTTCAGGGTCTTGGCGACGTATTCGGCGCGTTCCTTGTTCATCTCGATGATCTTGACGGTGGCGCCGGGATGCGCCTCCTCGATCTGCTGGGCCAGGAACAGGCCGATATTGCCACCGCCGAAAATGACGATGCGCCGCGCTTCCCGGTCCTCGCGGCCAAAGGCCGACAGCGCCCGGTCCACCTGCTGGGTGTCGACGACGAAATAAACCTCGTCGCCTTCCAGCATCTGGTCCTCGGCGGTGGGAACGATGGGCTTGCCGTCGCGGACGATGCCGATGATGACGATGTTGAGGTCGGGGAACAGCACCGTCAGCTGACGCAGCGGCGTGTTGATCAGCGGCGTGTCCTCGTCGCAGCGTACGCCGATCAGGCGCACCTTGTCGCCGGCCATGGGGATGACGTCCAGGGCGCCGGGAACTTGCAGGCGCCGGGTGATGGCCCGGGCCACCTCGATTTCCGGGCTGATGATGACGTCGATGGGCATGTGCTCACGGGTGAACAGGTTCGACCACATGGGCTGCAAATAGGATTGGGCGCGGACACGGGCGATCTTGGTGGGGACGTCGAACAGCGAATGAGCCACCTGGCAGGCGACCATGTTGACCTCGTCGAACTGGGTCACCGCGATCAGCATGTCGGCGTCCGCGGCGCCGGCCTGTTCCAGCACCGACGGGTGCGAGGCGTGGCCCAGGATGGCCTGCACGTCCACCGTGTCGGTGATCTTGCGGATCAGTTCCGGGCGCTGGTCGATAACCGTGACGTCGTTGTTTTCGCTGGCCAGGTAATGGGCGATGTTGAATCCCACCATGCCGGCGCCGCAGACGATAACCTTCATCCCTGCCCCCTATCCCATCCCCGAATCTTTGTCAGGGCTTGGCCTTCTCGTCGGTGTTGACGCCCAAAAGCTTCAGCTTGCGATGAAGTGCCGATCGTTCCATGCCGACGAAGGCCGCCGTGCGCGAAATGTTGCCGGCGAAACGGTTGACCTGGGCCAGAAGATATTCGCGCTCGAACAGCTCGCGGGCGTCGCGCAGCGGCAGCGTCATGATCTC
>JAIWOG010000080.1 GCA_020217035.1 Magnetospirillum sp.
GCTGGATTTTTCCCAGCGCAACACCGCCGGGGTGATGGCGCTGATCTCGCCGGGCAGCATGTCGGCACGAATGGTGTCCGTCGAATCGCCGGGGGCCATGATCAACAGCCAGTCCATGACGTTCCTGAGTTGCCGCACGTTGCCCGGCCAGTCGTAAGCCTGCAACGCCGCCAAGGTGTCCTCGCCCAGAATGCGCGCCGTGGTACCGGCGGCTTGCGCCGCCAATTGCATGAAATGCTTGGCCAGCGCCGGAATGTCTTCCTTGCGCTCGCGCAATGACGGCACCCGGATGGGGACCACGTTCAGGCGATAGTACAAATCCTCGCGGAATCGGCCGGCGGCGATTTCGGCTTGCAGGTCGCGGTTGGTGGTGGCGATGACACGCACGTCCACCTCGACCTTGGAAGTCCCTCCGACGCGTTCGAAGGTCTGGTCCTGCAGCACGCGGACGATCTTGCCCTGGGTTTCCAGCGGCATGTCGGCCACCTCGTCCAGCAACAGCGTGCCGCCATGGGCCTGCTCGAAGGTGCCGATCTTCCTGGGCGCGTCGGGGCTTTCGCCGTGTTCGGTACCGAACAGCTCCACTTCCATGCGGTCGGGATGCATGGCGGCGCAATTCAGCACCACGAAGGCGGCCTCGGCCCGGCGCGAGCGGTTGTGCAGGATGCGCGCGGCCACTTCCTTGCCCGATCCCGCCGGGCCGGTGATCAACACGCGCGAATTGGTCGGCGCCACCTTGTCGACCACCTGCCGCATCTGCTGGACGAAGGCCGAGCCGCCGACCAAATCGCCGACAGCGGAGGGCGCGCCGACGCGCAGGCGCAACTCGGCGTTTTCACGGCGCAGCTTGGCGGCCTCGATGGCGCGTTCGACGATGATCAGCAGGCGGTCGGTCTTGAACGGCTTCTCGATGAAGTCATAAGCGCCGATCTTGATGGCCTCGACCGCCGTCTCGATGGTGCCATGCCCCGAAATCATCACCACCGGCACATCCGGGTGGTCGTGCTTGACCGCCGCCAGGATACCCAAACCATCCAGGTCCGAGCCCTGCAGCCAGATGTCTTGGATGATCAGGTTGGGTCGCCGCGCCCGCACCGCTTCCAAGGCGGCGGTGGAATTGCCCGCCTCGCGCGTCGAATACCCCTCGTCCTCAAGGATGCCGGCGATCAGCGAACGGATGTCCGCCTCATCGTCGACGATCAAGATGTCATGAGCCATGATTGGGCGTCATCTCACCAGCGGAAAGCTGTTGGCTGTCACCTTGCCCGAACACCATGCGGACGCGGGCACCGCCCGACGGCGCATCTTCCAGGCGAAGATCACCCCCATGGTCTTCCACGATTTTCTTGACGATGGCAAGACCTAATCCAGTGCCCTTGGCTCGGTGGGTGACATAGGGTTCGGTCAGCCGGTCGCGATTTTCCGCCGGCAACCCCTTGCCGTTGTCGATGACCTCCAGGACGATGCGCCCAGCCGTGGCCGACAGCGCCAGACGGACTTCGCCGGGCGGGGCGTCGGCTTGTTCCCGGCCGTGAATGGACTCGACCGCGTTCTTCAGCAAATTGGTCAAGGCTTGGCCGAAGAGACGCGAATCGCACAGCATGGGCACCGGATTGTCGGGCAGTTCGCTGACGAAAGTCACGTCGGGATAGCCGGTCTTTTGCAGGAACAGGGTCTCGCGGCAGATATTGGTCAGGTCGGCCGGCTTCATCTGCGGGGCCGGCATGCGAGCGAAGGACGAAAACTCGTCCACCATGCGGCCAATGTCGCCGACTTGCCGGACGATGGTATCGACAAGCGTAGAATACGTCTCAGGATCGCTTTGTATCTCTTTGAGATACTTGCGTTTAAGTCGTTCAGCCGAAAGCTGGATCGGGGTCAGCGGGTTCTTGATTTCGTGGGCGATCCGTCGTGCCACGTCGGCCCAGGCGGCGGTACGCTGGGCGGAAACCAGTTCGGAAATGTCGTCGAAGGTGACCACGTAACCGATGACTTCCCCCGCGATGCTTTCGGCGGCCATGCGAACCAGCAAAATGCGTTGGCGGCCGTCACGGTTCAGCTTGATTTCATGCTGGACCAGCTTGTCGGGACGGCGGCCCACTTCCTCCAGGGTCTCGGCGAATTCGGGCGCCAGTTCGACCAGTGGCCGCCCCGCCATCCGTTCCGGCGCGGTCGCCAAAAGATCGCAGGCCGAACGGTTGGGAAGGTGGATGGCGCCGTGTCGATCCAGGCCGATGACGCCGGCGGAAACGCCGGACAGCACCGCTTCGGTGAAACGGCTGCGTTCGTCCAACTCGCGGTTGGCGTCCATCAGTTCCTGACGTTGTTCGGCCAACTGGCCGGTCATGCGGTTGAATGCCTTGACCAGCGACCCGATCTCATCGGCTCCTTTGTCCTCGGCCACATGGGCGGTCAAGTCGCCCTTGCGCACTTTTTCAGCCGCGTCGATCAGTCGCACGATGGGGGTGGCCAAGCTCATGGCCATGGTCAGCCCCACCCACACCGCCGCCAGCAGCAGCAGCAAGGCGACGATGGCGAAGATCATGGAAAAGGCCCGTTCCAGGCTGAGACGGCGGCCTTCAAGATGTTCATATTCGGCGACGGCGGCCGAGGTCTGTTCCATGTGTCCGATGACCTTGGGATCGACGAAACGCCCCACATAGAGGAACGTCTCGTCGAAAAAACCCTGCAACTGGACCAGGGCGCGGACGCGGTCGTCGTCGTCGGTGGTCAACACCGCCACTTCGCCGGATCGGGCCTTTTCCAAGGCCCAGAACGGGATTTGATCCAGGTTCGATTCGATGGAAAAAGCCAGACCCGAGCGGGCCAGCACCCGCCCCTGGCCATCGAACACCACCGCTTCGGTCAGGCCGCGCAACGCCGCCTGGGTGGAAACGAAGCTGGAAAAGCGTTGCGGCGAACGGCTGAGCAGGACGCCTTCGCGGTTGATGTCGTTGGCCATGGCCAAGGCGTCGCCGCCGATGATCTGCTGGTGTTCCTCCAAATATGCCCGCGCCACCTGCAACGACGCCTGCAACGCCGTGCGGACCCGGTCGGAAAACCAGCTTTCGACACCGTAACGGAAGAAGACGGTGGAGCCCACCGACACCACGATGGCCGGCGTCACCGCCACCAGCGAGAACAGAACGATGAAACGCAGATGCAGGCGCGAGCCGGACGACCCCCGTCGCCGGGCTCGCCACACCCCCAGGATGCGAACGCCGATGACCACCGCCAGGGCAACCAGCAGCAGCACGTCCATGCCGATCAGCGACAGAACCGTCTTGGGATCGGGGCCGATGGGACCCGAAACCGTCATGGTCATGAAGGTGGCCGCCACCATGGGCACCACCGCCAGGGTCAGACCCAAAGCCAGTTTGCGGGCCAACCCCACATTGCGGGCCCAGATCATCAAGCGCAGCCCAAAGCGGCGGCGGTCCGAGGCCATCGGCCGTCCTCCGTTATTTCAGGGCGCCACGGCCGACAGCCACATCCAATTCGCGGATCTTCTTGCGAAGCGTGTTGCGGTTCAGGCCCAAAACCTGAGCCGCCTTGATCTGGTTGCCACGGGTGACTTCCAGCGCCAGGGTGATCAGCGGGCGCTCCACTTCCCGCAGCACCCGGTCATAGACGCCGGGCGGCGGCAGGCTGTCTTCGTGGCTGCTGAAATAGTCGCGCAGATGACGTTCCACCGAAGCGGACAATCCCTCGCCGTCGCCCACCGCGCTGGCTTCAGCGGCGGGGGCGCCGCCGGCCAGTTCCGCCTCGATGACGTCGATGCCGATGACTTCCTGGGAATAAAGCGCCGCCAGACGGCGCACCAGGTTTTCCAGTTCACGCACGTTGCCGGGCCAGCGATGGCGCTTCAAACGGTCCATGGCCTGGGAATCGATGGCCTTCTGCGGCAACCCCTCGGCCCCACCCTGGGCCAGGAAATGGCGGATCAGTTCGGGGATGTCCTCGGTGCGTTCGCGCAAGGGGGGCAAGCGGATGGGCACCACGTTCAGGCGATAGAACAAATCCTCGCGGAACAATCCCTGGCGGATCAGTTGGGTCAGGTCGCGGTGGGTGGCGGCGACGATACGGACATTGGCGCGGATGGGCGTGCGACCGCCCACCGTGGTGTATTCGCCTTCCTGAAGCACGCGCAACAGGCGGGTCTGGGCCTCGGGCGGCATGTCGCCGATTTCATCCAGGAACAAGGTGCCGCCCTCGGCCTGTTCGAAACGGCCGGTGGCCCGCTGGGTGGCGCCGGTGAAGGCGCCCTTTTCATGGCCGAACAACTCGCTTTCGATCAATTCGCGCGGAATGGCCGCCATGTTGATGGCGACGAAGGGGCCGTTGCGGCGCTTGCCGTAATCGTGGAGCGCACGGGCCACCAATTCCTTGCCGGTGCCCGATTCGCCGGTGATCATCACCGTCAGGTCGGTACCCATCAGGCGGGCCAGGGTGCGGTAGATTTCCTGCATGGCCGGCGAGCGGCCGATCAGCGGCAGCTTTTCCTCGTCTTCCTCTTCCGCCCGGCCATCGCTGGGGTTGCTGCGCGGTGTCGTCAATGCGCGGTTGACGACGGCCACCAGTTCCTTCAGGTCAAAAGGCTTGGGCAGGTATTCGAAGGCGCCGCGCTGGGTGGCCTTGACCGCCGTCAGCAGGGTGTTCTGCGCACTCATGACGATGATGCGCATGTCGGGACGAATCTTCTTGATGCGCGGCAACAAGTCCAGACCGCTTTCATCGGGCATGACCACGTCGGTGATGACCAGGTCGCCCTCGCCTTCCGAAACCCAGCGCCACAGCGTCGAGGCGTTACCGGTGGTGCGCACCTCGTAGCCGGCGCGGCTGAGTGCCTGGGCCAGGACGGTACGGATGCCGCGATCGTCGTCGGCGACCAAAATCGTTGAATTGGCGGTCATCGTCCTTAAGCCTCGTCCCCTTCCTGCACCATCGGCAGCATGACTTTGAAAACGGTACGGCGCGGCATGCTGTCGAATTCGACGATACCCCCCAGATCACCGACGATCTTGGCCACCAAGGCCAGGCCCAAACCGCTGCCGGTGGGCTTGGTGGTGACGAAGGCGTCAAAAAGGTGCGGCCGCAAATCTTCGGGAATACCGGTTCCGTTGTCCTGGACGGTGACCAGCAGCGGCAGGTGGCGCCGCACCTCGCTCCCCGGCACCGCAAGGCGCACGCCGTGCTGATAAGCGGTGGAGATGACGATCTCGCCGCCTTCCGGCGCCACCGCCTCGGCCGCGTTCTTCACCAGGTTCAGGAACACTTGGATCAGTTGGTCGCGGTCGCCGGCAACCGGCGGCAATGACGGGTCGTAATTCTCGACGATGCGGACATTCTTGGCGAAGCCGTTCTCGGCGATGCGGCGGACATGTTCCAGCACTTGATGGATGTTGACGGCGCCGCGTTCCACCACGGGTTTATCGGAGAAAACTTCCATGCGGTCGACCAGGGCGACGATGCGGTCAGCCTCGTCGACGATCAGGCGGGTCAGCACCCGGTCGTCCTCGGACACCGAGCTTTCCAGCAATTGCGCCGCCCCCCGGATGCCGGACAGGGGATTCTTGACCTCGTGGGCCAGCATGGCGGCCATGGCCGACACCGACCGGGCCGCGTTGCGGCTGGACAACGACCCGCCGATTTTCAACGCGATGGATTGTTCATGCAAGGACACCGCGACCGATCCAGGGCATTCGGTCATCGGCGCCGCCTGGACGGTCACCGTGCGTTGTCCGGTGCGCGGCGTGTCCAGGGTAATGCCGTGTTCCGACACCATCAAGTTGCCGCTGCGGGCCTGTTCGACCAGGGCCATGATGGGACTGTCGGGGGGCAGGAACTCGGTGATCGGCTTACCCAGCAGATAGGTCGCACCCGATTGGAACAATTGCTCGGCGGCGGCGTTGACGTATTGGATATGGTTGACGGCATCCAGGACCAGGATCGAAGACGCCAACGCCCCCAACACCAAAGAAGGGTCGATGGGCGAAGTTTGCGGCCGGCGCAGCATGGCGGTCACCTTCCCGATCATGCCGCCACCTGTTCCAGCAGCGGCCGATAGAACGCCACGATGGCGTCGCGGACCTGGGTGGGGTCGGACATCTTGTTGACCTGGGCGCGGAACTCGGCCGAGCCGTGCAGCCCCTTGGAATACCAGGCCACGTGCTTGCGGGCCATGCGCACCCCGGTGTCGAAGCCGTAATGGCTGAGCATGGAATCGTAATGTTCCAGCAAGATGGCCATCTGTTGTTCCAGCGACGGGTCGGGCAGACGCTCGCCGGTGGCCAGGTAATGCGCCACCTGGCCCAGCAACCACGGACGGCCATAGGATCCACGGCCGATCATCACGCCGTCGGCCCCCGATTCCTGCAAGGCCCGCACGGCATCATCGATGCTTTCCACGTCGCCGTTGACGATGACCGGAATGCTCACCGCCTCCTTGACTTGGCGAACGAAGGACCAATCAGCGGTGCCGGTATAGAATTGCTGGCGGGTGCGGCCGTGGACGGTGACCATCTTGATCCCGCATTCCTCGGCGATCTTGGCCAGACGCGGCGCGTTCAGGCGCGAATGGTCCCAACCCATGCGACATTTCAAGGTGACGGGAACCTCCACCGCCTTGACGGTGGCTTCCATCAATTGGCCGGCCAGGATCTCGTCCTTCATCAAGGCCGACCCGGCCTCGCCCTTGACCGCCACCTTCTTCACCGGGCAGCCCATGTTGATGTCGATCAGCGCCGCGCCGCGATCGACGTTCATGCGGGCGGCTTCCGCCATCACGTCCGGTTCGCAGCCGGCCAACTGCACCGACATGGGATGTTCCTCGGCGCAATTGCTGGCCATCTTCATGGTCTGGCGGTTGGAGCGGATCATCGCCTGGCTGGCGATCATCTCGGACACCACCAATCCCGCGCCCATGCGCTTGACCAAGCGGCGGCACGGCATGTCGGTCACTCCCGACATGGGGGCAAGGATGACCGGATTGTCCAGGGTCACGGTTCCGATGGTGACGGATTTGCGAAGCGTGGTCTGCATGACTGCGTATTTATTATGCAGACGCTGCGCAACGCAACGGCAAAAAGGCAATTGCCATGCCGCAATGTGCTTTAAATGGTGTCAGTTCAGGACCTGGGTGACGAATTTGACGCCAGGATATGCCAATGTAAGCAGCAGGTAGGACACCAGCACCACCCGCGCCGCCAGCCTGCCGCGCACCCCGCAGACCCGATGCCCGGCCAGCAGCAGCCCGATCAGCACGAAGGCGACGATGGACAGCAGTATCTTGTGGTCAAGCCGCAGCAACTGCCCGCTTTCCAGGAATTGCGTGGCCATGCCGGTGGCCAGCCCCAGCCCCAGAACCACTTCGGACCCCACCAGCAGACGCCCGGCCATGGTCTCGCTTTCCAGCACGGCGGGCAGCATGCGGGTCAACCGCGTCGGCTTCTTGTGCTTCAAGGCCCGTTCCTGCAGGAACACCGCCAGCGACGCCACCGCCGCCAGGGTCAGCAACGCGTAGGTCAACACCGAAACCAGGATGTGCACGTCCACCCACACCTGCGGGGCGGCGGGGCTGAGCGGTTGCGCATCGGCCCGCACCGCCGAAGCCAGGAAACCCAAAGCCAGCAAATAGGGCATCAGCAGCGGCGCCAGCCGCCAGCCCGGCGGGACCCGCCAGGCGAACAGCGCGAACAACAGGGCGCTGGCGGCGATGGACACCCAAAGGGTGGTACCCAGCCCGGTGCTCCACGCCCCCCACAGCAGATGCGCCGACCAGACGGCGGGTCCGGCCACCGCCAAGGCGATGCATGCCCAGAAGGCGCCGTCCCGTCCCGCCCCTTGGCGCAAGGGAATGGCGGCGGCGGGGATCAGGCTGAACAGGGCCAGGGCGTTGAGCAGGTTGGTCGTCGGCATGGCGGCGACTATAGCACCGTTTGCGCCGCAGAAAAGGGCAGGCTTGGCAGGAAACGCGGCGATGGTTAGGCTGCGGCCGGCAAGCGAGGAGACGATGATGGCGAAAACCGTGGCTTTGGTGGTGGCGGCCGGACGCGGCCGGCGTTTCGGTGGCGACATCCCCAAGCAATACCTGCCTCTGAACGGCCGCCCGGTCCTGCGTCACAGCCTGGCCCGTCTGGCCGCCGATCCCGCTATCGCTGCGGTACGGGCGGTCATCCATCCCGACGACCGCGATCTTTACGACGAAGCCGCCCGGGGCTTGGCCCTGCTGGAACCGGTGCATGGCGGCGACACCCGCCAGGATTCGGTGCGCCTGGGGCTGGAAAGCCTGGCGTCGCTATCCCCCGACAAGGTGTTGATCCATGATGGCGCCCGGCCGTTCCTGGACGAAGCCCTGGTCGCCCGGGTGGTCGCCGCCTTGGACGATCACGACGGCGCCATCCCCGCCATCGCCGTGGCCGACACCCTGAAGAAGGGACGCGACGGTCTGGTGGAAACCACGGTCGACCGAGCCGGCTTGTGGCGGGCCCAGACCCCGCAAGGCTTCCGCTTCGGCCCGATCCTGGGCGCCCACAGGGCGGCGGCCGGCAACGAGCTGACCGACGATTCCGCCGTGGCCGAGCATACCGGTCTGCGGGTCGCCCTGGTGGCCGGCACCGAAGGCAACGTCAAGATCACCACGACCGAAGATCTGGCCCGCGCCCAGGTGGCCTTCGCCGGTCCCGGCTACACGTGTGTCGGCAACGGCTTCGACGTCCATCGTTTCGCGCCGGGAACAGGGGTCTGGCTCTGTGGGGTGCGGGTGCCGCACGACTTCGCCCTGGAAGGCCATTCCGACGCCGACGTGGCGCTTCACGCCTTGACCGACGCCATCTTGGGCGCGGTGGGGGCCGGCGACATCGGCGCCCACTTCCCCCCCACCGATTCGCAATGGAAAGGCGCGTCGTCGGACCGCTTCCTGGCCCATGCCCGCAATCTGGTGGACGGCTTGGGCGGCAGGCTGGTTCATGTGGACGTCACCCTGATCTGCGAACGCCCCAAGGTGGGCCCGCATCGCCCCGCCATGCGTCAAAGACTGGCCGAAATCCTGGGGCTTGCCTTGTCGCGGGTCAGCGTCAAGGCCACCACCACCGAAGGTTTGGGCTTCACCGGCCGCCGCGAGGGCATCGCCGCCCAGGCCACGGCTACGGTGTGGATGCCGGTTTAGTTTCCGCCGCGATCCACGCCAGGAAATCCGGGTTGCCGCCGGTGATCGGCAAGGCCACCACGCACGGGCATTCATAGGTATGGGCTTGGCGCAAAGCCGCCGTCAGTTCGGGGACCAGGGATTGCCGGGTTTTCAGGATCAGCCCCACCTCGCCTTCGGTGTTGACCTTGCCGTCCCACCAATAGACCGAAGTGATGGGACCCAAGATGTTGGCGCAGGCCGCCAGACGCTGTTCCACCATGGTTTTGGCCAAGGCAACGGCGATTTCACCATCGGGGGCAGTGACATAGACCAGGATCGCGGTGTCGTTCATGTCAAGACCTGTTCGCAAGCGAGAGTCGATGCAGCGGCGTGATGAATTCACGCCTAGCAACTGCATATGTTGGCATCTAGGACCCGGTCAGCGTGCCCAAGATAATATCCACAGCCTGATCGATGCCGTCCGGACGTGCAACCTGTTGCTTGGGCAGCGAAAACAACTTATGCAGTAAGCCTGGTAGCGACCCGTCCAGCAAGCTGTGCGACGCTGTCGCCAAAGCCTGGGTGTGAGCTTTCAGCCAATTGTCCAAATGCGGGCTTTCCGGCCAGTCGGGACGTTCGGTGTAAAGCACCGGGGTGCCCACCATGGCGGCCTCGGTGAAGGTGCCATAGCCCGGCTTGGTCACCACCACATCGACCGAGGCCACCAAATCGGTGAAGGACAAACCTGCCCTCGTCCAATGGTCCATGTCGGGCCGCCCGTGATCAGGGGGCTGCGGGGTCAGCCAATGCCATCCGGGCAGCGCCGGCCAATGGCCCATGGAAACGTCGTGGTCGATGCCGCCAAAGGCCACC
>JAIWOG010000089.1 GCA_020217035.1 Magnetospirillum sp.
CAGGGCGAAACGGTCGGTCATGCCGGCGATGTAATCGCCGACCACGCGGGCGGTCTTGGCGGTTCGGACCCCGTCGGTCAAGCGCCGCCATTCGGGCGGCAGACAACCGGGTTCGGCGAACAGCAGGTTGAACAGATCCTTCACCACCCGCCGCCCCTTGCTGGTCATGCGGTTGACGGTGAAGTGACGGTACATGTTGGGGAACAGGAACTTCTTCAACGCCGCGTCGTTGGCCCGCATCCTATCGGAAAACGACACCAGCGGCATCTTCAACCCACGCACGTCGTCGGCGCTTTTCGGCTTCAGTTCGGCGATGCGCCGTTGCGTCTCTTCCAGGCAATCCAGGATCATCATGCCGATCATCCGGCGCACCGCTTCATGGATGTGAAGCGAGACGTCGGCATCGGGATATTCCTTGGCCACCGCATGGAAGACCGGCCCGACCAGGGGCACGTCGGCCAAATCCTTGATGGTGAACAGCCCGGCCCGCAAGCCGTCGTCGATGTCGTGGTTGTTATAGGCGATGTCGTCGGACAAAGCCGCCACCTGGGCTTCGGCGCTGGCGAAGGTGTCCAGTTCCAAATCGTGACGGGCGACGTATTCGGTGATGGCGCCGGGCAGCGGGTCTTCGCTGGGCTTGGCCAGGGGACCGGTCAGCGGGCCGTTGTGCTTGACCAGCCCTTCCAGGGTTTCCCAGGTCAGGTTCAGGCCGTCGAATTCCACATAGCGACGTTCCAGCTTGGTCACCACCCGGAGCGACTGGGCGTTGTGGTCAAAGCCGCCAAAGGCCGACAGCACGTCCTGAAGCGCGTCCTCGCCAGCATGACCAAAGGGGGTATGCCCCAGATCATGGGCCAGGGCCAGGGATTCGGCCATGTCCTCTTCCAGGCCCAGAACGCGGGCGATGGACCTGGCGATTTGCGAGACTTCCAGCGAATGGGTCAGCCGGGTGCGGAAATTGTCGCCTTCGTGATAGACGAAGACCTGGGTCTTGTATTGCAGGCGGCGGAAAGCGGCGGAATGGATGATGCGGTCGCGGTCGCGCTGAAACGGCGTGCGGGTGCTGCTTTCCGGTTCCGGATACAGACGGCCCCGCGACTCTTCCGGCCGGCAGGCGAAAGGCGCAAGAATGGCGGATCGGGACGACAGCGTCTGGTGCATCCGCGGACACTAACGTCCGCTTGGGCCGAACGCAACCTCTTGCCCTTCGGCTACCGCACCCCATATCGCATGTGCTAAGCTTGGAACAATTCCGCCGGAACCGTTTTTCTTCGAGGTAGCTTCATGTCGCAAGTCATCCTGACCGAAAGCGCCGCCCAGCGCGTGCAAACCCTGATTTCCATGGAAGGCAAGCCAAACCTGATGCTTCGCCTGGGGGTTTCCGGCGGCGGTTGCTCGGGCTTCCAATACAACATCGAACTGGACGACAAGACCAACGAGGACGACGTGGTCAGCGAACAGCACGGGGTCAAGCTGGTGGTCGACCAGACCTCGCTGGAAATCCTGGACGGCACCCAAGTGGATTTCGTCGAGGACCTGATGGGCGCCAGTTTCCAGTTCAAGAACCCGCAAGCCACCTCGACCTGCGGCTGCGGCACCAGTTTCTCTGTCTGATCACTTCCAATCGGGGCATTTGGCGGTTTCCGCCCGATAGCTTTCCGGCGTGTCGATGACGGCGTTGGCGGCCGCGACCTCTCGGTCATAGGCTGCCAAGGTCGACTTCATGGCGGCGAGCATCCGGTCACGCAGCCGCCGTGTCGCCTCGGACGCCGATCCCCGGACGATCACCGGCCGGCTGTCTTGCACCACCTGGGCGAAACGGGCACGCACCGTGCCGGCGTGGCGGACGAACAGCTTCTGGGCGATGGCGACGTGCTGGTCTTCGTGGGCGCGGATCACCGCATGGGGACAGGTGCCGGGCGGGTGTTCGCGGACGATGTCCACCTCGACGCGACTCAGCCGCCAGTCCGCCTTGGCGTCTTGTAAGGCGACGCAATAACGGTCCTGGCCCAGGGCGGCGATGGAAACCGAAACCGTCAGCTCGAATTCGGTGTCCGACCGGGTCAAGCCCTGCTGGTTGTAGCCGGGCAGCCCCCGGCCGGCCAGCCGCGCCACCTCGGCCCGGCTGCGGTCGTTGCGGTAGGCCGGCGCCGCCATGTCGGTTTCGAACGCCCATTGCGGCGCGGGCATCGGCGGGCAGGATTGCCCCCACGCAGCGCCCGCGCAAAGCATCCCTGCCAAAACGGCCAAAGGTCGTATAATCAGTCCTTTCGTCACTCTTGCCCCCTCCGAGGCCCCATGCTGCGTATCGCCACCTGGAACATCAATTCGGTCAAGGCCCGCCTGCCTAACGTGATGGAATGGCTGGACCAAGCCAAGCCCGACGTGGTGTTGCTGCAGGAAATCAAATGCCAAGACGAAGGCTTTCCGGTGTTGGAATTCGAATCCGTTGGCTGGCATGTGGCCGTCCATGGGCAGAAATCCTATAACGGCGTCGCCATCTTGTCGCGCCATGCCATGGAAAACGTGCAGCGCCGCCTGCCCGGCGACGACGCGGACGAACAGGCCCGCTATATCCAGGCCGACATCCAGGGATTGCGCGTCGCCAGCCTGTACCTGCCCAACGGCAACCCCAGCCCGGGGGAGAAGTTCGACTACAAGCTGCGCTGGATGCGCCGTCTGGTCGACCACGCCAAGACCTTGCTGGCCCAGGGAGTCCCCTTCGTGCTGGGCGGCGACTACAACATCTGCCCCGCCGATGCCGACGTCTACGACCCCAAGGGCTGGGCCGACGACGCCCTGTGCCGGCCGGAAAGCCGTGCCCTGTTTCGCGAATTGTGCCATCTGGGCCTGACCGAGGCGTTCCGCGCCCTGCACCCCGAAGCGGGCCGTTACTCGTTCTGGGATTACCAGGCCGGCGCCTGGCCGCGCGACAACGGCTTGCGCATCGACCACTTCCTGCTGTCGCCACAAGCCGCCGACCGCTTGCTCGCCTGCGACATCGACAAGGGGCCACGCGGCAAGGAAAAAGCCAGCGACCACACGCCGGTCTGGGTGGAAATACAATAAACACTGAAATAGTGTTATTTTTCTATAAACTACATTTTTGTTGATGTTGTGTCACCAAGTTGCTATGTAGATGAGCGTTCCGCCATGTTGCGGCGCAGTCATCCCTCGCGATCTATGAGCTGAAGGCCAATGTCGAACATTCTGGAAAAGACGGTTCTGGACGTCCATCACTGGACCGATTCCCTGTTCACCCTGAAACTGAACCGCGATCCGGGTTTTCGTTTCGAGAACGGCCAGTTCGCCATGATCGGCCTGATGGTCGACGGCAAGCCGTTGATGCGCGCCTATTCCATGGTCAGCGCCAATTACGAGGAACATCTGGAATTCCTGTCCATCAAGGTGCCCAACGGTCCCTTGACCTCGCGCTTGCAGCACATCAAGCCGGGCGACACCATCTTGGTGAACAAGAAGACCACCGGCACCCTGGTGCTGCCCAACCTGCTGCCCGGCAAGCGCCTGTACCTGTGGTCCACCGGCACCGGTCTGGCGCCTTTCCTGTCCTTGATCAAGGACCCCGAGGTGTACGAGCGCTTCGACCAGGTGATCCTGGTGCACGGCGTGCGCTTCATCCGCGATCTGGTCTACACCGACTTCATCACCGAGGAACTGCCGAAGAACGAATTCTTCGGCGAGGAAGCACGCCACAAGCTGGTCTATTACCCGACGGTGACGCGTGAGGATTTCCGCCACCAGGGCCGCATCACCGACCTGGTGAAGTCGGGCAAGCTGTTCAGCGATCTGGGCGTGCCGCCGCTGAACCGCGAGGAAGACCGGGTGATGATCTGCGGCAACCCAAACATGATGAACGAACTGGCCGACTATCTGGACAGCATCGGCTTCAACCAAGGCAGCCATGCCGGCGCCGGCGACTACGTCATCGAAAAGGCGTTTGCCGAGAAATAATCAGCGAAAGATAAAGGGAACGTCGGAGCGGGTGCGATAGTCGTCGCCCCGCTCCACGTTTTTGGGCGCCACGTTTTGCCGCGCCTTGACCAAGGCGGCTTCGATGCGGCGATCGGTTAGCTTGTAGCGGTCCTCCAGTCCGATCTCGGACAAGGACGGGCAGCTTTCGCCGAACACGTGGGCGTAGACATCGCCCATCATGGCGTAACGCCCAGCCATCAGAGTGTTGCAGGCGTTCTTCACCACCGCCGCGTCGCCATCATCGCGCATGTAAAGACTGGTCACCAACATGACCGAGACCGCATGCAGGACGTCGTAGCGTACATGGGCGATGAACACTTCCAGGTGGCGGGCAGTCAGCGGCAAATTGTCGCGTCGCGCCACCCGGATCATGCCGCCCAGCAGCAACGAAAAGAATTCCGGCACCCCCCATTCCATCCCCAAGCCCACCGAGGCCAGGGCTTCCAAGGGCGTGAAGGCCGGATCGCCGGCCACCAGGCGTTGGGTCAAAACGTTGTCGGCGACGCCCCACAACATGGGGACGTCCTGGTCGTCGGCGGCGATGCCCAAGCCGTCGAACAAATGGCGGTACATGACGATATGGGTGCGCGAGCGGAACAGGTGACCCAGGTCAGGGTAATCCTCGACGGAATGTGATCCCACACCGTATTCGTCAGCCACCAATTGGGCCAAGGACACTTGGGTGATCTCGCTCACCCTTTCGTTCAAGACCCCATAGGGCAAGTCCATCAAGCCGTGGAAGCGGCCGATGGCCAGGGCCACGCATTGCCGGGTGTTCTTGATCTGGTTGAAATAGGCGGTGGCGAAACGCTTCAGGCCGGCCAAGTCGATATCGCCCTGAAAGACACGGACGAAGAACGGATGGCGCCACACCGGATGGCTCATCACATGGTCGTGCAAATCCAGGAACAGGGCCGCCAAGGCGCCGGGACGGAACAAGGCGGTGCGGTGGAAGGGATTGTCCGCCCCCACCCGCTCGGCCATTTCGGCGAAGACCTGATGCAGGGCCGATCCCGGCTTGTCCATGTCGCCGATGATGGCGGAAAAATCCGCCCGCTGGCTGTCGCGAAAGGCATCCAGCAACTGTTCGGCGCTGACATCCAGCAAGTTCGCCATGGGATGGACAGATTCCGGCACACTCGACACGCCGCCGGTGCTGACGATCAAGTCGGAAAAGTTCCCGCTCATGCCGCTTGCCCTTTTCGCATCAATTTCGCCAAGCAGATCAACAATCCACGGGCCGAGATGGGCTTTTCCATGAATTCGTCGGCCCCGGCGGCCAGCGCCAGGTCCCGGTTGGCCAGACGTTCATGGCCCGACAACACCAGAACCGGCAAATGGGCCAATTGGGATTGAGCCCGAATCCAGCGGACCAGATCCAGACCGCTTTCCTGGCCCACATGCCAGTCGCTCAGCACCACGTCGATCACCGACCCTTGCAAACGGGCCCGTGCCGCGTCCAGGTTGGCGGCGGTGCCGATTTCCCGCACCCCCACCCCTTCCAGGATGGTGCGCATGACCTGGGCGAAGTTCTGGTTGTCGTCCACCACCAGCACCCGCATGGACCGCCAGTCCAGGCTGTTCTGCTGACGGGTGCCGGTCATGGTCAGGTTTTCCGCTTCCGCCAGGGCGTCGGGCCGTCCGATCACCCAGGACCGGTAATCCATGTCGGTGGAACAAATATGCTCGATCAGCCATTTATGCAGGAAGTCCAGGCAATCCTTGGCCCGCACCGAAGTGCGGTCGCGGTCGTAGGCGTCCTTCAATTGCCGGACCTGGGCGAAAAGCCGCTGATGCATGGCGCGATGGGCACTGGTGGAGGGATAGCGGCAAATTTCCATCACCCGTTCCTCGCGGGCGAAGTGATGGTCGGCATAATCCTCCAGCGCTTTCAGGACGCTGCCCAGGGTGGCATATTCCTCGTCGTCGCCGACGGAACGGTGCAAATCGTTGATCAAACCCACCAGGGTCCGATGGTCGGCGTCCAGAACGGGGACGCCGACACTCATCATCGGATTCCAGGTGATGGTGGCCATAACCGGCCTTACCGCTCGAGCTGCGAGACGTCACGCACCGCGCCGCGCGCCGCCGAAGTGGTCATGGCGGCATAGGCCCTGAGCGCCTGGCTGACCGGACGGTCGCGGTTGACCGGCTTCCATGCCTTGGCGCCACGGGCTTCCATGGCGGCGCGGCGCTTGGCCAGTTCGTCGTCGGAAACGTCAACCTTGATCACCCGGTTGGGGATGTCGATGACGATGATGTCGCCCTCTTCCACCAGACCGATGGCGCCGCCTTCGGCCGCTTCCGGCGAAGCGTGGCCGATGGACAGCCCCGAAGTGCCGCCCGAGAAACGGCCGTCGGTGATCAACGCACATTGCTTGCCCAGGCCCATGCTCTTCAGGTAGCTGGTGGGGTACAGCATTTCCTGCATGCCGGGGCCGCCCTTGGGGCCTTCATAGCGCACCAAAACCACGTCGCCGGCCTTGACCGCGCCGCCCAGGATCTTGGCCACCGCCTCGTCCTGGCTTTCACAGATCACCGCCGGCCCCTTGAAGGTCAGGTTGGATTCGTCGACGCCGGCGGTTTTGACGATACAGCCGTCCAACGCGATGTTGCCGAACAGCACGGCCAGGCCGCCATCCTTGGAGAACGCCGCCTCGGCCGAACGGATGACGCCCTTCTCGCGGTCAGAATCCAGGGAGTCCCAGCGCTTGGACTGACTGAAGGCTTCGGTGGTACGCACGCCACCCGGCGCCGCCCGGTAAAATTCCTGCACCTTGGCATCGTTGGTGCGGCTGATGTCCCACTTGTCCAGGGCTTGGGTGATGGTCCCCGAATGCACGGTGCCGCAATCGCCGTGGATCAAGCCGGCCCGTTCCAACTGGCCCAGGATGGACATGATGCCGCCGGCGCGGTGCACGTCCTCGATATGGACGTCGGCGACGTTGGGGGCGACCTTGCACAGGCAGGGCACGCGACGCGACAAGCGGTCGATGTCGGCCATGGTGAAATCGACACCCGCCTCTTGCGCGGCAGCCAGAAGGTGCAGGACCGTGTTGGTGGACCCGCCCATGGCGATGTCCAGCGTCATGGCGTTCTCGAACGCCTGGAAGCTGGCGACCGAGCGCGGCAGCACCGATTCGTCGCCCTTTTCGTAATAGGCGCGGGTGATCTGGACGATGCGGCGGCCGGCTTCCAGGAACAATTCCTTGCGGTCGGCATGGGTGGCGACCACGGTGCCGTTACCGGGCAGCGACAGGCCCAGGGCCTCGGTCAGGCAATTCATGGAATTGGCAGTGAACATGCCCGAGCACGACCCGCAAGTGGGGCAGCTTTCGCGCTCGAAGGCCATGGCCTCTTCGTCGGAAACGTTCTTGTCGGCGCCCTTGATCATGGCGTCGATCAGGTCGACGGCGTGGGTCTCGCCCTTGTAGACCACCTTGCCGGCCTCCATCGGCCCGCCCGAGACGAAGATGGCCGGGATGTTGAGACGCAACGCCGCCATCAGCATGCCCGGCGTGATCTTGTCGCAGTTCGAGATGCAGACCATGGCGTCGGCGGTGTGGGCGTTGCACATGTATTCCACCGAATCGGCGATGATCTCGCGGCTCGGCAGCGAATACAGCATGCCGGAATGGCCCATGGCGATGCCGTCGTCGATGGCGATGGTGTTGAATTCCTTGGCGACGGCGCCCGCCTTCTCGATCTCGCGGGCCACCATCTGGCCCAGATCCTTCAGATGCACGTGACCGGGCACGAACTGGGTGAAGGAATTGACCACGGCGATGATCGGCTTGCCGAAATCCTCGTCCTTCATGCCGGTGGCACGCCACAGGCCACGGGCACCCGACATGTTGCGACCATGGGTGGAGGTACGAGAACGATAATCCGGCATGTCCTTGACCCTATGCTTTTAATAATCGGCTTAGGGATACATAGCGCCGCCGCCCCCGCCTTGCCTAGGCATATTCGACATTTCGTGAAACCGATCACCCGGCTTGGCGGCGGGACCATCGTTTGAGATCGGCTTCGAACGACACCCCTTCGCCATAGCCAAGCTTGCGGCGATAGATGGACAGGCTTTCCATCACCCGCTGAACGTAAGACCGGGTCTCGGTGAACGGGATCATCTCGATCCAGTCGATGACGTCCACCATGGGATCGCGGGGATCGCCGTATTCCTTGACCCAGCGCCGCACACGCGCCGGCCCGGCGTTGTAGGCGGCCAAGGCCATGACGTACGAGCCCTCGAAATTGTCGATCATGTCGCCCAGATAGGTGCTGCCCAGGCGCACGTTGTATTCGGGGTCGTCCAGTTTCGACGGCGAAAACGCCACCTTGATGGCCTTGGCCACCTGCTTGGCGGTGGCCGGCATCAATTGCATCAGGCCCCGCGCCCCCACCGGGGACTGAACGTCGGCCATGAATCCGGATTCCTGACGGATCAACGCCAGGACCAGGGCTTTTTCGGGGCCGGTCTCGACATCGATATGGGGTACTGGCCAACCGGCGCCGACCAGGAAGACGCTGTCGCGGTCGGCACGCCGGGCGACGGTGACGGCCAAGTCGTTGCGCCCGCGCTCCAGCGCCAGCTTGCCGACCAGGGTGCGTTCGCCGGCGGATTGCGCCACCTCGTTCAAGCGGATGAAGAACGCCCGCAAATACTCGGTTTCCCCCATCTCCAGCATGATGCGGGTGGCGCGGACCATGTCGCGGTTGTTGAAACGCTTGGTTTCCTCGGGGCTGGCCTTGGGATCGGGGGGCAACGGCCAATGGTGGTCGTCCAACCGCGACGCCGCCAATTGTCCGTAATAGGCGGTGAAATATTGGGCGCCGCGACCATACCATTCCTTGGCCGCCTTGACGTCGGTGCGGGCCTCGGCGGTACGGCCGGCCCAATAGGCGGCACGGGACCGCGACAACGGCGTCGTCACCTTGTCCCACAGTCGCTGGAAATGACCGGCGGCGGTTTCCTTGTCGTCCAGGAAACGCAGCGAAATCCACCCGGCCAGGAACTCGGCTTCGGCGAACTGGGAATTGTCGTCCTCGATGGCGTGGTCGGCGGCGATCTGGTAGGCCCGCGAGATCAGGCCCTTCTGCAACGCCCGCCGCGCCAGGATGGCACGTTCCTGCCACCACAGGTCGGGGCGGACCTGATTGCGGGCCGGATGCGACAACAGGTCGATGGCCTCCTCGTCCATGTCCTTCTGCCGCCGCCAGCGCACCCGGTCGTAGACCAGCCCGGGATCGTTCTTGAATTCCTTCGGCACCTTGGCGGCCAGGGTTTCAGCGTTGGCCTTGCCGTCTTGCAAGGCCATCCGGGCCTGAGCCAACAAACGCCGTTCGGGGCTGACCCGCAGCAGCATGTGTTGGGCGGGACCGTCCTGCTTGTCCCACAGCAGACGATCCAAGCGCCGCCAATGGTCTTCCGGCTGCAAATAGTCAGCGAATTGGTCCAGGAACTGCTTTTCCTGGATGGAACCGAAGCCACCATCGACCCAGGACTTGCGCAGAACCTGGACGGCACGAGCCTGATCACCGGCAGCCAGCAGCGCCTTGCCCAGGGCCATGGCGCCGTCGACAGTGACCGGATCGCGGCGTTTGTACCAGCCGAGGACATGGTCCAACGGGGTCGCCGGCCCGATGGCCTCTTCCGCGCGCCGTTGCAGGCTGGTCATCAACGGCCAGTCGGGGGACGAATCGACGAAAGAGCCGATTTCCTCGAAACTTGCGCCGGAGCGGGGATTCACATAAGTCATCCAGCGGATCAGCTTGGGCAGCAGATGGTCGCCCGCCCGCATGGCCAGGCGTTCGGCCTCGGCGAAGCGATCCTTGCGGGCGGCGGCGAAAACCTGCTCGTAAAGTTTGCGTTCATGCGCGGGCACTTCGGCCGCGACGGCAGGCCGGACCAAGGGCAGCGACAGCGACACCATCACGACAGCGGCGAGGACTCGAAAACGCAACGCGGATTCCTTGTTCTTGCGACCGGCCGGGGGCCGGAACGGAGAAGGCATTCTAGGGAACCGGACCGGGGAAGAGCAAGCCGGACAGCACCCTTGTACGGCATTGGGCTTGGCTGTAATGTGCCGGGTTTCCAACTGTCCATTCATTCAGGATGTCAACCATGTTCAAGGGATCGATCACCGCCCTCATCACCCCCTTCGCCAACGGCAAGGTGGACGATAAGGCGTTCCAGGACTTCGTCGCCTGGCAGATCGCCGAGGGCACCCAAGGTGTCGTGCCCTGCGGCACCACCGGCGAGTCCCCGACGCTGTCCCATGACGAACACAAACGGGTTGTCGAACTGTGCGTGGAAGTGGCCAAGGGCAAGATCCCCGTGATCGCCGGCACCGGTTCGAACTGCACCGACGAAGCCATCGAGCTGACCCGCCATGCCAAGCAGGCCGGCGCCGACGCCGCCCTGGTGGTCGCCCCTTATTACAACAAGCCGTCGCAAGAGGGCTTGTTCCGCCACTATGAAGCCATCGCCAAGGCGGTGGACCTGCCCATCGTGGTCTACAACATTCCCGGCCGCTCGGTGATCAACATCAGCGTCGACACCTTCGTGCGCCTGGCCAAGCTGCCCAACATCGTGGGCGTCAAGGACGCTACCGCCGATTTGGCTCGCCCGTTGCAGATGCGAGTCGCCGTTGGCGGCACCTTCTGCCAGTTGTCGGGTGAAGACGCCACCGCCATCGCCTTCAACGCCCAAGGCGGCGTCGGCTGCATCTCGGTGACGTCCAACATTGCCCCTCGCCTGTGCGCCGACATGCAGAACGCCTGGGCCAAGGGCGACATGGAGACTTGCTTCGCCATCCGCGACAAGCTGATGCCCTTGCACGATTCCATGTTCTGCGAAACCAGCCCAGCGCCGGTGAAGTACGCCGCCAGCCTGCTGGGCAAGTGTTCGGAACAGGTCCGCCTGCCGTTGGTGGAAGCTTCCGAAGCCGCCAGGGCCAAGGTCAAGGCGGCGATGACGCAGGCCGGCCTGATCTAAGACCATGTCGCTGCCCGCCCGCATTGCCGCTCAGAACCGCAAGGCTCGCCACGAATACACCATCGTGGACACCGTCGAGGCCGGCATCATGCTGGTGGGAACCGAGGTCAAATCCCTCAGGGCCGGCAAAGGCAACATCAACGAAGCCTTCGCCGG
Organism: Magnetospirillum sp.; assembly: GCA_020217035.1. Lineage (GTDB taxonomy): Bacteria > Pseudomonadota > Alphaproteobacteria > Rhodospirillales > Magnetospirillaceae > Magnetospirillum. The sequence continues at coordinate 11,147 of JAIWOG010000089.1, forward strand.
ACCCAACGGGGATGAATTGATCCTCTACAATGCCTATATCCCTGAATATCAGGCGAAGATGCCCTTCCCGCATGAAACCCGCCGCCCGCGCAAATTGCTGCTGCATCGCCGCGAATTGCGCAAACTGGTGGGGGCCATCGCCAAGGAGGGCATGACCCTGGTGCCGCTGGATATTCATTTCAACGATCGCGGCATCGCCAAGGTCCTGTTGGGCCTCGCCAAGGGTCGTAAGGCCCACGACAAGCGCGAGGCCATCAAGCAACGCGATTGGAACCGCGAGAAAGCGCGGGTCCTGCGTAACCGGGACTAAGGCTGCCGCCCCGAAACTGGGGGATGATGGTGAGCGACGACGACGTCCCGTTGCTGGGCAAGCTTAAGGACAAGCTGGTCCAGACCAAGGAAAACTGGGCCAAGGAAGGCCGTGGGCTGACCGGCAAGCCGGGACAGGCACGGTTGCCGCCTGGGCAGCACCTGACCGCCGACTGGCCGGTCCTGGACTTGGGAATCCAACCCAATCTGACGGAAAACGACTGGTCGCTGTCGGTGGCAGGTGCGGTGGAACGCCCGGTACGGTGGAGTTGGGCCGATTTCATGGCCCAGCCACAGGTCCAGATGACCAGCGACATCCACTGCGTCACCACCTGGTCGCGGTATGACAACACCTGGACAGGAGTTTCTGCCAGCCATCTGCTGGCCCAGGTCAAGCCCAGGACCACGGCCCGTTTCGTCATGTTCCGCAGCTATGACGGATACACCACCAACGTTCCCTTAAGCCGTTTCGCCGACGACGACGTGCTGCTGGCCCATTCCTGGCAAGGCGAGAAACTGACCCGCGAACATGGCGGACCGGTGCGGGTGGTGATTCCCAAGCTGTATTTCTGGAAAAGCGCCAAGTGGCTGCGGGCCATCACCTTCATGGACCAAGACAGCCCAGGATATTGGGAATTGCGCGGCTATCACGACGAAGGCGACCCGTGGACGGAACAGCGCTACGGCTGATCCAGCAACTCAAATCTCCCAATCTTCGGCCTGCTCGGCGGGATGGCAGGGAAGCCAGACGCTGACCGTGGTTCCCCGCCCCTTGGCGCTGGCGATGGTCAACGCACCGCCGTGCAATTCGGTCATGGATTTGGCCAAAGGCAGTCCCAAACCGGTTCCCTCGTACTGACGGGACAAGGACCCATCCACTTGGCGGAACGGTTCCAGCGCCAGGGCGATCTCGTCCTCGGTCATGCCGATCCCCGTGTCACGGACCTCCAGGGTGATTCCCTTGTCCTCTCGCCTGGCTGACAACGTCACCTTGCCGCCCTCGGGGGTGAACTTCACGGCGTTGGACAACAGGTTGACCAGAATTTGCAGACAGCGGCGGCGGTCGCCAAACAATTGCGGCAGATTCTCGCTCACATGGGTGGTCAAGCTGATCTGGCCGCCGCGGGCTCGGGATTCGACCAGACGGATGGCCGAATCGACGACCTCGGCCATGTCCACCTGACCAAGGTCCAAGGACATCTGACCGGCTTCGACCTTCGAGACATCCAGGATGTCGTTGATCACCGCCAAAAGATGACGTCCTGACGTGACGATATCCGAGGCGTAGACCTGATAGCGGGGATTGCCCAACGGGCCGAACATGGAACCGGCCATCACCTCGGAAAAACCGATGATGGCGTTCAGCGGCGTGCGCAATTCATGGCTGATGGTGGCCAGGAACTCGGTCTTCGACCGGCTGGCCAGTTCAGCCTGTTCCTTGGCCCACAACAGGTCGCGGGTTCGCTCGGCCACCCGACGCTCAAGCCCTTCGTTGGCCAAGGCCAGTTGACGTTCCACCTCGACCCGGTCCGAGACGTCGCCAGCGTAGATGTTCACATAGCCGCCACCCGCGACCGGAACCAGGCTCAGGGACAACACTTTTCCAGCCACCGGCAGTTCAGCCTGGACTTGCCGCTTGGTCTGCATCACTTCCGCCACCACCCCCAGCCATTGCTGAGGAATCGGGCGGCCCATGCTGGTCCCCCATTCGCCCAGCAAGCTTTCACTGGCTGGATTGGCGTGCAGGATGGTGCCATCACCGCCGATCCGCAAAACCGGATACGGGCATTGCGCCGGAAACAGCGCCAGGGAGTGGATCATTTGTTCGGCCCGGCGCTGTTCGGTGACGTCGGTGACCAGGACCATGCCTTCTTCCACGGAATCGGCCGAGCGCAGTTGGAATATCCGCTCGCCGCCACCGGGCAATTCCATGCTGAGGAAACCGTCCCCCCGTTCCTTCCCTTCAACGAAAACCGATACATCGCCACAAGCCTGGACGAATTCCTCCATGGCATGGTTCTGCACCCGGGGCACGCCTTGCTGGATTTTCAGGATTCCCACCTTCAACAGGTCGGTCACCGCCTGCAAAAGCCGTAAGCGCGAATTTTCCTCGCGGACATGTAGTTGTTCTTCATTCAACCGGATGCGTTCGGCCATTTCCTGTTCCAAGGCCGAACGGGACAGCGACACCTCGCCCGCCAGCAGTTCGACATGCCGCAACAAGCCTTGCACCTCGTTGCCGCCTTGGAACGCCGGCTGGGGCAAGCCGGTCACCGTGCCGGTTATTTGGGCGATCCGGCCGATGACCGAACGCAATTGGCGCCCCAGCATCCAAAAGATGACCATGAACAGGCCGATCAGGGCCATGGCCAAAACCGACCTGACATGACGTTCGTGAGTCAACATGTGGTCGGCAGCCGAAACCACGTGTGATTTCGGCACCAGCGACACGAAAGCCGGCAGGAAATGCAGCCCGCCATGCTCGGGTAGTTCCTCGACCATCACCAGCCAATCGCGGTCCAGGTCGGACAAGGATGTTCCAGCCTCGACCAAATTCGGGGAGCCCGACGCCGCGACGGTTCCTTGCGACAGGTCGGCGACGGCAAAAAACCGCCCCTCGCCATTCGCCGTCAGGCTTTTGTCGAATTGCGCCTTGCCCCAGCGCGACAGCAAGACGACCCGCATGGCGTGGCCTGGAATGGCGTGGACCCCGACCACGAACACTTCGCGATCCAGACGTTGGATGACGGCGCGATGGTCGGCGTTGGCCGGAATAGCCCTCAGAAAGCTGTAAAGCGCCGTTGGTGGCAGGTCGGACGAACTGGAAAACAGCCCGCGGGGTCGACCGATGCCATCGATGACCGCCATGAAGGTGACGTTCGAACGCTGCAGGGCGTCGCCCAGGATCCCCAAGCGCTCCATAGGCTGGACCTCAGGAACGCCGTTAGGCGCCTGGGATGAAAGCCCCCGAGAGAAGTGGTCGAGCGCGACGGACGATGCCGACAAGCCGGCAAGGGTGAACATGGAATCCAGGGTGTTGCGGAAACGAGCGCTGCCGGCGGCGGCATCGCTCCGCATTTCGTCGCGGATGGTGTCGGACGCCAACGTGTCGATCCACGCCGAATTGATCCTGTCGAGAGCAAACCACAGAATGACCGCCGCAATGCCGCCGACGATCATCAGCCTAGTGGTGATACTTAATCGCTCCCCCCCACCTATTCCCGCCATCACCGATCCCCACACCACGCACCCTCACCATTTTCACATGCAAGCACCCCTTTGCCAGCATGGCATATGGCTGAATCTCTGTTTAAAAGTATTAGGTTCCCCTGCCCAAGGATAAGCATTGTGGCCATTCTGTCCAAGCCCCGCCCAGGCATACCTGTTTTTCATCCGGCCTTCCTGTTGTCCACTTGGTTCGGGATTGGCCTGATCGCCAGGGCCCCTGGGACCTGGGGCTCGTTGGCCGCCCTGCCCTTCGCCTGGGGTTTGTCGCTCTGGGGGGGCGCCCCCGTTTTGTTGGCCGCCTGCGCGGTGTGCACCTTGCTGGGATGGTGGGCTTCGACGGTCTATGTGGCCAAGACCGGCACCGACGACCCCAAGGAAGTGGTGGTCGACGAAGTCGCCGGCCAGTGGCTGGTTCTGGCCACCGTCCCCAACGATCCATTGCTGTTCGCCCTGGGCTTCGTGCTGTTCAGGTTTTTCGACATCTTCAAGCCCTGGCCAGTGGGTTGGGCGGACCGCCATGTGGGCGGCGGCCTGGGTATCATGCTCGACGACCTGCTGGCGGGGCTTTATGGCGCCTTGATCTTGTCGTTGATCAATTTGTGGTGGAGCCTGCCATGACCCTTTTTGACAAAGACTTGGTCGCAGCGGCGCAAGCCGTGATAGACGCGCATGTTACGGCCGGAACCATGGTGGTCACGGCCGAATCCTGCACCGGCGGCTTGGTCGCCGCGGCGCTGACCAGCATCGCCGGTTCGTCGGCGGTGGTCGATCGCGGCTATGTCACCTATTCCAACCAAGCGAAGTCAGAAATGCTGGGCGTCGACGCACACTTGATCGTCACCCATGGGGCGGTCAGCGCCCCAGTGGCGACGGCCATGGCCGAGGGGGCGCTGCGCCACAGCCACGCCCAGGTCGCGGTATCCATTACCGGCATCGCCGGTCCTGGTGGCGGCAGCGCCGACAAGCCGGTGGGGTTGGTTCATTTCGCCCTGGCCCGCCAAACAGGGGCAAGCCAGACCTTCCACCAGGTGTTTCCCGGCGACCGCGATCAGGTGCGCCGGGCCGCCTGCCTTTATGCGCTGAATTTGCTCAAGGTCGCGGCACTTTGACGACCACTCGCAAGACCGCCAACGGCACCGTCGGCCCTTCGGCCTCGTAATGCGTGCCGGCTTGCGTCAACGACGCATAGGGCAAGACACCGCTGACGCCATAGCCGACGTGCAGACGCCAACCGGGCACCACGCTTTTGACCAACTCCAGGCAGCGATCCACTGATTCGCTGTAGGGACCAGCCGGCACGCCATAGACCTGGGCGACCAAGTCGTCGAGTCCGACGCTGCCACCAGGGGCGTCATCAAGCAATGCCGCAAGCTTCGAAAGATCGTTCATCGCCCTGACCTTCAACACAAGACAACCCAATGGTTGTATATATTATAATTGTATCATCAGATGTTTTGACGCAATCTTTCGCCCAGAGGAAACAAGGAAAACCACAACCATGGAAGAAGCCGCTCTCAGCGGTACGGTTCAATTGGAACGCCAGGTCTTCACCACTGGCGACCGTGTTTTCGCCCAAGGCGATTCCGGCGATTGCGCCTATATTCTGCTTCGCGGCAAAGTTGGTTTGTTTTATCACCACGAAGGCCATCGGACCGAAGTTGGCGAAATCGTCCCCGGAGACATCTTCGGGGAAATGGCGGTACTGGACGGCGGCAACCGCTCGGCTTCGGCCATCGTCCTGGAAGATTGCGAAGTGGCCTTGGTTCCCTACGCCATTTTCCGCCGCAAACTCGACAACGCTGACCGCTTCCTCAAGGCGCTGATCGAACTGTTCATCCGCAACATCCGCAATTCCTCGCGACTATTCCTGCGTCGCCCGCGCTCGTTCCGCGACCACGTCAAGCAGATGCGGGTGTTTTCCTGGAACATGCGACGTTTCGCCGGCCGCATGGACGACGCCACCATGGCCGACGACGTGCTGGATGTGCTGGACCGTCTGGATACGGTGTTGACTGACTTGCAAAACGTCTCGGAACTGTGTCCCGACAAGCGGCACGACCTGATCGCCGAAGAAGAGCTGAATGGTGTCGGCTTTGGCGACGTGATCGGCACCGAAGGCCAACGCAAGCTTTAGGGCGTAAACTCATAAACCCCATAGCGTTCTGATCACCTAAGTCGCCGTAATGCCAGGAACCGAGCGCCGGCTGTACCCGAGGTACAGCCAAGCGACGGTGACGTCGCAGTACGGCGTCTTAGGCGAACCCGAAG
>JAIWOG010000081.1 GCA_020217035.1 Magnetospirillum sp.
AGGCCGAAGCGGCCCCCCCTATCCGGCCAGATACGCCGCAGGTGATCGGGCTGACGGGTGCCGGTCTGGGCTACGGGACCGATGGTGCGGGTGTTGGACAGGCTCATCTGCTGGCCAGGGGTGCAGCGCAGGAAAATCTCGGCCCCTTCATAGGCGGCGGACATTTTGCTCAGGACCAACGGTGCTTCGGGGCGGTCGCCCAGATAATGGCGATACATGTCGGCCCAATTCAGCGACGACAACGCCACGGCAGGAATGCCCAAGCTGGCCGCCGCCGCCAGCGGGACGAAGGCGACGTTGGACAGCACAAGATCCGGCCTTGCTTGGCGCATCATCCGGGCGTTGTCCGCAACCGCTTGATCGAAGCGCTGGATCAGCCCCAGATAATCCCGCGCACTGCCCTCCAGATCGATGCCGGTGGCGGAAACCATGCGGAATCCGAAGTCCTCGATGCTCGCCACATGATCGAAATCACCATAACGCGAGCGCAGGAAGGTCGCATCGACTGTCGTCTGGATGGTCAAGCGCAGGTCAGGGCGTCGACGCCTTAACTGTGCCACGACCGGGGCGGTCATGGCGGCGTGGCCAAAGCCATGGGGCGACAGAGCCAGCCAAAGATGCACGGGACTAAGCCTGGTTCTTGGACAGCACGTATTGCAGCTTACGAAGCGCGGTCTGCTTCAGCATGGCCTCGCCCGCCTTGGCGTCGCCGGCGACGGTGACTTCGGTGCCGGTGACGGAATCGATGGCCGAGACGCGGACATAGCTGCCGACACGCTTGAATTCGAAAAAGACTTCCCTGCCCGCCATTTCCGCGACCCTTTGTCAGACGATCGCCGTTCATGCTGACAAACGGAAAACAACGAATGGTTAATTTCACATATGATTTTTGGGTAATATAAGCCACTGGCTTGACACGCCCATATGGCGGTGTTCAACTTCCCGCCCCGCGCCCGTCGCGAAGACGGCGGCGCCCCGCAATTCACAAGGGACGACCAGGCATGGCCATCAACAGCAAAAACCCGGAAACCATCGTTCTGCATGCCGGTTGGCGGGCCGATCCGACCACCGGCTCGGTGGCGGTTCCCATTCACCAGACCACGTCCTACCAGTTCCGTGACACCGATCACGCGGCCAATCTGTTCGCCCTGTCGGAACTGGGCAACATCTACACCCGTCTGATGAACCCCACCCAGGACGTGCTGGAACAGCGCATCACCGCGCTGGAAGGCGGCGTCGCCGCCCTGGCCACCTCGTCGGGCCAGGCGGCCAGCACCTTCGCGGTGATGAATTTGTGCCAGGCCGGCGACAACTTCGTCACCTCCACCGACCTTTACGGTGGCACCTGGAACCTGTTCGCCAACACCCTGAAGCAGTTCGGCATCGAGGCCCGCTTCGTCGATCCCGCCGACCCAGAGGCTTTTGTCCGCGCCACCGACGAGAAGACGCGCTGCTGGTACGCCGAGACCCTGCCCAATCCCAAGCTGCGCGCCTTCCCCATCAAGGAAGTGGCGGTGCTGGCGGAAAAGACCGGCGTGCCGCTGATCATGGACAACACCGCCTGCCCGGTGCTGTGCCGTCCCATCGAACATGGCGCCCACATCGTGGTCTATTCGACCACCAAGTTCATCGGCGGCCATGGCACCACCATCGGCGGCATGATCGTCGATTCGGGCAAGTTCGACTGGGAAAAGCATGCCGCCCGCTTCCCGCTGTTGACCCAGCCGGACGCCAGCTATCACGGCGCCGTGTGGACCGAGGCGGTGAAGCCCCTGGGCCCCATCGCCTACATCATCCGCGCCCGCGTCATCTTGCAGCGCGACATCGGCGCCGCCATCAGCCCGATGAGCGCCTTCCAGATCATCCAGGGCCTGGAAACCCTACCGTTGCGCATGCGGGTCCATTCCGACAACGCCGCCGCCGTGGCGCTTTGGCTGACCAAGCACCCCAAGGTCGCCTCGGTCACCTATCCGGGTGTCATGCAGGGCGAGAACCGCCGCCGCGCCGATTCCATCCTGAAGCACGGCTATGGGGCGCTTTTGGGCTTCGAGCTGAAGGACGGCGCCGAAGCCGGCAAGCGCTTCATCAACGCCCTTCAAATGTTCTACCACGTGGCCAATATCGGCGACGCCCGCTCGCTGGCCATCCATCCGGCCAGCACCACCCATTCCCAGTTGTCGGCCGAGGACCAGGCCGCCACCGGCGTCACCCCGGGCTATGTGCGCCTGTCCATCGGCATCGAGCACATCGACGACATCCTGGCCGACCTGACCCAGGCGCTGGACGCGGTCTGATCGGTTTCGTCACGACGGGGGCCGGCCTTGCCAAAGGCCGGCCCTTTCGTCTTTGATGGAAAAGTGTTCACTTGTTGGCGTGAAGCGGGCATGCGATGTCCAATTCCCTGCCCGACCAGCCGGAGAGAAAGCCGTGTCGTTGTTCCAGCCGCACACCCAAAGCCCCGACACCCGCCTGCGGCGCCCGCGCCGCCATGAATGGTCGCGCCGCATCGTCGCCGAGAACGTGCTGACGGTGGCCGACCTGATCTGGCCGGTCTTCGTGGTGGAAGGAACCAACCTGCGCCAGGACATCGCGTCCATGCCCGGCGTGCAGCGCCTGTCCATCGATCTGCTGGTGGATTCCGCCCGCATGGCCGCCGACCTGGGCATCCCGGCCATCGCCGTGTTCCCGTCGGTGGATGCGTCGCTGAAGACCCCCGACGCCCGCGAGGCGCTGAACCCCGACAACCTGGTGTGCCGCGCCGTCGCCGCCGTCAAGAAGGCGGTGCCGCATTTGGGCGTCATCTGCGACGTGGCGCTGGACCCGTTCAATTCCGACGGCCATGACGGCATCGTCCGCGATGGTTATGTGGTCAACGACGAAACCGTCGACATCCTGGCCCGCATGGCAGTGGTGCAAGCCCAGGCCGGCTGCGACGTGGTGGCGCCGTCGGACATGATGGACGGCCGGGTCAAGGCCATCCGCGACGCCCTGGAAGCCGCCAAGCTGGTGGACGTGCAGATCTTGTCCTACGCCGCCAAGTACGCCTCGTCGTTCTATGGCCCGTTCCGCGACGCGGTGGGCTCGAAGGGCGCCTTGAAGGGCGACAAGAAGACCTATCAGATGGACCCGGCCAACAGCGCCGAAGCGCTGCGCGAGGTCGCCATGGACATCGCCGAGGGCGCCGACATGGTGATGGTCAAGCCCGGCCTGCCCTATCTGGACATCGTGCGCCGGGTCAAGGAAAGCTTCCAACTGCCGACGCTGGCCTATCAGGTGTCGGGGGAATACGCCATGATGAAGGCCGCCGCCCTGAACGGCTGGCTGGATTGGGACCGGGTGATGCTGGAAAGCCTGATGGCCTTCAAGCGGGCCGGCGCCGACGCGGTGCTGACCTATTGCGCCCCGGAAGCGGCCCGCCTGCTCTCCAAGCAATAACACATTTATTAATGTAATTAGCCAACGTCAATACGCGCCCGATTGGGCGCGTATTACTGTACCCCTATTCCACACCTTGCATTCGCACATCATGTTATGCGAATGCGATGACGGATCGGAGGATACGACATTGCGCATCAATCCCCTTATCGCCGTGCTGTTTTCCATGATCGCCGGCACCGCCTGGGCCAACGACAAGGAAAACGTCAATCCCAGTTGCAAGCTGGAGCCCGAAGCCAATTGCGGTTGGGCGGAACTGCGCAAGCTGAAGGCCCACGGCATCGACCTGCATGACGGCCAGTTCATGGCCACCCGCCTGGACGAAGCCGATTTGACCGGCGCCAATATGTCGGGATCGCATTTGCAGTTGACCAACTTCTTCAAGGCCACCTTGAAGAACGTGGATTTTTCCTATTCCCACATGCACGCGGTGAACCTGATCGGCGCCAATTTGGAAGGCGCCAACCTGGAAGGCGTCAACCTGCTGGACGCCAATCTGGAAGGCGCCAACCTGAAGGGCGCCAAGATCGCCAAGGTGATCTGGACCGCCGCCAACCTGAGCGGCGCCACCTGGGTCGACGGACGGGTCTGCGCCAAGGGATCGAAGGGCGAGTGCCGCTAGGGGGGGCGTCAGCCCCCCTTCCCTTCGCGCTTGGCCAGCCGCCATTCGGCAAAGAACGGCAGAGAAATGACCATCGCCATGGCGGCCCAGACCAGCATTTCGCCGTTGGCCGCCATGATTTGCGCCAGCAGCGGGATTTGTTGATCCAGGTCGGGATGCATGGTCTGGAAGTCCTCGCCCAGGAACAGGGCGACGGCTTCCGACAACGGCGCACAGGCGGCGGCGATCCACAGACCGATGGTCATTTCCTTGGCCGGCCCCAACTGCGCCGGCATGGCGCCGGCGAACAGATGGCCGATTGCGAAGGCTTCGGCCCAATTCTTGCCCAGCACGGTCATGCGGATCAGACCCCAGGCGGTCAGGCCGAAACAGGGCACCAGGAACTCCAGATTGGGAATGTCGCGATAGCGGCCGTTGAACAGCAGCAACAGGCACGACGCCCAAGCGCAGGCGGCGTAGACGATGGTCAGACGCTCGCCCCAGCGGCTGGGCTGGTGGCTGTCGCCAGCGGCCAGGGCCTGGGCGGCGGTCTTGAAGATCAGCCAGGCGAACAAGGCGTGAAGCGCGATGCGCAGGGCCGCCCAGCCGTCCTGGAACAAGGAATAGGCGATCCACCAAGCGTTCAGGCCCTGCCACACCACCAAAGCCGACAGCAATTGCGCCAACACCGCCAACACGACGATGCGTGTCGATGAATAGCGGATAGCGTCGCGCAGGAAGAACAAGGCGGCCCCCGCCCCCAGGGCCAGGGACAAGACGGCGTGAATCAGCCAATCGGGGTTGGCGACCACCGGACCCGACATGGAGAACTTGACGTCGCGGTGGGTGTCGACCACCCCCCAGAAGGCGCCGACGGTGCCTTCCAACTTGGCCTTCCACGGCTGGTCGAAGGCTTCCACCACGTTGTAGTCGAAACCGTTCTCGTGGGCGACACGCGCCAGGGTGCGGACGAAATAGGCGGCGTTTTCCATGTTGACCGCCGCCGGCCCCCGGTTGCGTCCCTTGGTCGGCCAGCCGGCCTCGCCGATCAGGATCGGCTTGCCCGGGAACTTTTCCTGGATCATCCGGTAGATCTTGACGATGTGTTCGGCCGATTGCTCGACGCCGATGGGCTCGTCCTCCCAATAGGGCAGGATGTGGATGGTGATGTAGTCCACCTCGTCCGCCACCTGCGGATAGCGCAGATAGAACGCCCACACGTCGGCATAGGACACCGGCTGTTTCACCGCCGCCTTGACCTGACGGATATAGGCGATCAGTTGTTCCGGGGTCAGGTCCTGGCGCAGCAGCACCTCGTTGCCGACGATGACCCGCTTGATGACGTCGGGGTGGGCGTTGGCCGCCTTGATCAGTTCTTGGACTTCCTTGGTGTTGATGTCGGTCTTCTTGCCCAGCCAGGCGGAATGGGTGACCTCGATGCCGTGCTTGCGGGCCAAATCGGGCAGCACGTCCAAGCCTTCGCGGCTGGTGTAGGTGCGGATGCCCTTGGTGACGCCGACCAGGCTTTTCAGGTCTTCCTCGACCTGGGCCGGCGGCGGATAGTCGCCGGTGATCGGGCTTTGCCCGCGGCGGAACGAAGCGAAGGACACCGACGGAAACGGTTCTTCGAAGGTCAGTTCCATGGGGACCGGGCGGTTGAACCACCACCAGCCGGCCAGGCTGCCCAAGGCGGTGACGACGATTGCGAACAAGGCCAGCGGCAGACGCATGGGAAAGCTTTCCATTCGGCGAAGGACAGGCCATTTCAATAGGCCGCCCCGGCGGGCGCGTCAATCGCCGGATGGAATGACCATCTTATCCCAACGAGGCGGAAAAAACGCCAATGCCCAGCAATGCCGACACGACGAAAATTCCCCCTGTCGACGCCTTGGGGAACAGCATCGTCCCAATTCCCATCAACAGCGCCACCACGGCAAAGCCAATCAACAGCGACCGCCAGGGAAAACCCTTTGGGACCAAAGGGGTTGCGTTGCTTTTGCTCATGGTCGTTCCTCCGCTTGGTTGTTTTTCATTATTGTGACACCGATCAAGGTGCATTCCCAAGACCTATTAGCCAATTTGGTGGTTTTCCAGTATGATGACGGTCAACCAGAGCAGGAGAGATCATGCCTGCCATCGGCAGCGTCGTCAGCACGCCGCAGGGTCCCGCCCGCGTGCTTGCCGTCCTGCCCGGCTCTCAGGACGAAGCCGGGCAGAAGGTGGCGCGTGTTCTCACCACTCCCCTGACCGATCAGGGGGCGAAGAACACCCAGGGCAAAGAGCTTAGCCAAGCCGAACAGCAAAAGCTGAAGGAACTGAAGGACACCGACCGCGCCGTCCGCACCGAGGAACGACGCCATGCGGCGGTGGCCGGCGCCTATGGCGGCACGCCCCAGTACCAATATGTGCAAGGCCCGGACGGCAAGCTTTATGCGGTGGCCGGCAAGGTCGAGGTGGGGGTTCCCCATGGCGTGTCGCCGGAACAGGCGGAACGCGCCCACAAGGCCATCGCGGCGGCGGCCGTTTCGGTATCGACGCCATCATCGGCGGATTTTTCCGCCGCCGCCCAGGCCGGAAAACTGGCCGCCGAAGCCTATGGCAAGGCCACCGATCCCAACCGGCGCGGCAACCTGCTGGACTTCAGTTTCTAGATTTCTTCGACCTCGACCACGCCGGACACCGAGCGCAGCGCCCCCATGAAACCGGGGCTGAGGCTGATGGTGTTGCGCAAGCCCAACTCCACCTCGCGGCTTTCGGTCTGGGTGACGATGGACACCCGGTTGCGGCCCTTGGCTTCCTTGTTGATCAATTGCACCAAGGCGGGGATCGGGGCCTCGTCGCGGATGAAGATGCGCACGCCGGCGGCGGCGCGGGCGGCTTCCTGGTCCAGGGAGGAAATGCGCTGACAGGTCAGGCGCAATTGTTCGTCTTCCAGCCTGGAATCCACCTCGAACAACAGCGGGCCGCCGGATTCAAGCAATTCTCGCGACGCCGACAGGATTTCCGAAAACAGCGTGACCTCGAACATTCCCGAGGCATCCGAGGCGGTGACGAAGGCGTAACGACTGCCCTTGGCCGAGGTACGTTCCTGCTTGGCCAGCACCGACCCGGCCAGTTTGACCCGGCTTTTGCCACCGGCCTGCAAATGGCGGGGCAGTTCCGCGATCTTCAACACCCCCAGACGCTTCAGGCTTTTGGCGAAGGCGTCCAGCGGATGAGCCGACAGGTAGAAGCCGATGGCGTCGAATTCCTGGCTCAGCTTTTCATGGGGCGACCAGTCGGGGGCGTTTTCCAGCTTGGGCGGCGGCGCCACGTTGGCGCCCAGCAGGCTCATCTGCGACGACGCCCGCTGTTCCGCCTCGCCGGCGCCATAGCGCAACAATCCCTCGCAGTTCTTGAACACCTTGCCGCGATTCTTGTCCAGGCAATCGAAGACGCCGGCACGGACCATGTTTTCCATCTGCCGGCGATTCAGCTGCTTGGTGTCCAGGCGGCGGGCGAAATCCCACAGATCCTTGTAGGGACCGTTTTTGTCGCGTTCCTCGGCGATGGAACGGCACGCCCCCTCGCCCACGTTCTTCAATGCCGCCAGGGCATAGCGCACCGCCAGGGAACCGTCGGCCTGCTTTTCCACCGAGAACGTCGCCTGCGACTTGTTGATGTCGGGCGGCAACAGCTTGATCTTCAAACGGTCCAGTTCCTGACGGAAGGAATTCAGCTTGTCGGTGTTGGCCATATCGTAGGTCATGGTCGCCGCCATGAACTCGGCCGGATGGTTGGCCTTGAGCCAAGCGGTCTGATAGGCGATCAGGGCGTAGCAGGCGGCGTGCGACTTGTTGAAGCCGTATTCGGCGAACTTGGCCACCCGGTCGAAGATCATCGACGCCTGGGCGCCGTCCACCCCACGGGCCACCGCGCCGTCGACGAAAATCTTGCGCTGGGCCTCCATCTCCTCGCGGATCTTCTTACCCATGGCGCGGCGCAGCAGGTCGGCGCCGCCCAGGGAATAGCCTGACAACACCTGGGCGATCTGCATGACCTGTTCCTGGTAGACCATGATCCCGAAGGTTTCCTTCAGGATGGATTCCAGCACCGGGTGCATGTAATCGGGTTCTTCCAGGCCGTGCTTGCAGGCGATGTAGCGCGGAATCTGGTCCATGGGACCGGGCCGGTACAGCGCCACAACGGCGATCAGGTCTTCCAGTCGGTTGGGCCGCATCTTGCGCAGCACGTCGCGCATGCCGGCGCTTTCCAGCTGGAACACGCCCGCCGTGTCGCCCCGGGTCAACAATTCGTAGGCCGGCGCGTCATCCAACGGCAAAGCCGAAAGGTCGACCTCCAACCCCTTGGTCTTCTTGATATGTTTGACTGCCGTGACCATCACGGTCAGCGTCTTCAGCCCCAGAAAGTCGAACTTCACCAGACCGGCGGCTTCCACCCATTTCATGTTGAACTGGGTGACCGGCATGTCGGAACGCGGGTCTCGGTACAGCGGCACCAACTCGTCCAAGGACCGGTCGCCGATCACCACGCCGGCGGCGTGGGTCGAGGCGTGGCGGTAAAGACCTTCCAGCTTCATGCCCAGATCCAGCAGACGGGCCACCGTCTCGTCGCGGTCCTGGGCCTCCTTCAAAAGCGGCTCGATGTCCAGCGCCTGTTCCAGGGTCACCGGATTGGCCGGGTTGTTGGGGACCATCTTGCAGATGCGGTCCACTTGGCCATAGGGCATCTGCAGCACACGGCCGACGTCGCGCAGCACGGCGCGGGCCTGCAGCTTACCGAAGGTGATGATCTGGGCGACCTGGTGATAGCCGTATTTTTCCTGAACGTAGCGAATGGTTTCTTCGCGGCGGTCCTGGCAGAAGTCGATATCGAAGTCGGGCATGGAAACGCGTTCGGGGTTCAAGAAACGCTCGAACAGCAGCCCCCAGCGCAGCGGGTCCAGGTCGGTGATGGTCAGCGCCCAGGCAACGGCGGAACCGGCGCCCGAGCCACGCCCCGGCCCTACCGGGATGTCGTGGGCCTTGGACCATTGGATGAAGTCGGACACGATCAGGAAGTAACCGGGAAAGCCCATCTGCTCGATGACGCCGATCTCGTAATCGATACGCTCGCGATACGGCTTGGCGGCGGCTTCCTTTTCAGCGTCGGTCATGCCGGGCTGGAAGACGTGCTTCTCAAGCCTTGCATCCAGCCCTTCCCAGCACTTCTTGCGCAGCACCTCGGCCTCGGTCAAGCCATCCATGCGGAACGGCGGCAAGATGGGTTTGCGCTTGTTGACCATGAAGGCGCAACGCTGGGCCACCACCAGGGTGTTGTCACAGGCTTCCGGCAGGTCGGAAAACAACGCCCGCATTTCCGCCGGCGACTTGAAGTAATGCTCGGGCGTCAGACGGCGGCGTTCATCCTGCGAGACATAAGCCCCTTCGGCGATGCAGATCAGCGCGTCATGGGCGTCATACATGCCGCGATCGGCGAAAAACGGCTCGTTGGTGGCGACCAAGGGCACGTCGTGCTTGTAGGCCAAATCCACCAGGCCGGGCTCGGCCTGTTCCTCGGCGGGAACGCCGTGACGCTGCAACTCTACGTAGACACGCCCCGGGAAAGCCTGGGTCAGTCGCACCAGCAGGATTTCGGCTTTGTCCTTCTGCCCTTCCGTCAACAGTCGATTGACAGCGCCCTTGGGGCCGCCGGTCAGCACCAGCAATCCGTCGGACCGGGTTTCCAGGTCATGCAGGGTG
This sequence comes from Magnetospirillum sp., assembly GCA_020217035.1. Taxonomy (GTDB): domain Bacteria; phylum Pseudomonadota; class Alphaproteobacteria; order Rhodospirillales; family Magnetospirillaceae; genus Magnetospirillum. The sequence goes on from JAIWOG010000081.1 coordinate 9,778, forward strand.
ACTTGTGGCGTCTCGCCGGCATCGGTTTCCAAAAAGGACTTTGACACCAGTTTCAGCAGGTTGGCGTAACCGCGTTCCGATTGGCACAGCACCACCAGCCAGTCGGGATCGGGCTTGCGGCCGTCACGGCTGGGGGCCTCGCCTTCGCGGCGAATCGCCAGTTGGCAGCCGATGATCGGCTGGATGCCGGCATCCGCGCATGACGAAGAAAATTCCAAAGCGC
>JAIWOG010000082.1 GCA_020217035.1 Magnetospirillum sp.
CGAACAGATTGCCGGTGTCGGCGATCCCCACCGCCGGCATGTTCATCTTCTCGCACAGCTTGATCAGCTGTTTCAGCTTGATCGCGCCCTCGGAAAGGGAATAGGCGGTGTGGGTGCGCAGATGCACGAAATCGGCGTATGTGGGCATGGCGCCATATTGCCCAGTGCACGGTATTTCGTCCATGGCCTTTGCTTCTTGCCACGTCATCCATAAGTGATAACGTGTTACGGCCTTCATAAGGACCAGCCCGCTTGAAAGACCTTTTACGCCTTGTCTCGTCATCCTTGCGCGACATTGCCCTGGCGTCGGCCTTCGCCACGGTGCTGGGGTTGGCAGCCGCTGCCGCCGCCTATGAAGTCATCGCCTCGCAATTTCATCGGCAGCTTGAGTCCAAACGGGCCGAAACCGTCGACAAGTTGGCCCGCATCCGTGCCGACATGGAAAACATCCTGGCGGGTTCCTTGATCCTGTCCCAAGGGATGGCCGCCACATTGTTCGCCCACGGTCACCTGGCTGACGAGGAATTCACCGCCACCGCCGAGAAGCTGATCGCCGGCCGTGACGAAGTGCGCAACATTGCCATCGCCTACGGTACGGTGCTGACGCAGGTTTATCCGCTGAAGGGCAACGAAAAGGCCATCGGGTTCGATTACCGCACCAATCCGCAGCAATGGCCGGCGGTGGAACAAGCCATCGGCACCGGTAAAACCGTGGTGGTCGGCCCGCTGAACTTGGTGCAAGGCGGGTTTGGCATCATCAGCCGCTCCCCGGTCTTCCGCCCGTCCCGCCCCGGCGAGCCCCCCAGCTATTTCGGCCTGGTTTCCATCGTCGTCAACCTTGGCACCTTGCTGGACCGTTCGGGTCTGAACGACCCCGAACGCGGGCTGGAAGTGGCGTTCGAAGTGGACGGCAAGATCCTTCATGGAAGAGCCGACCTGCAAAACCTGAACCCGGTCGCGGCCGCCATCAGCTTTCCGGACAGCCAATGGCGGCTGCTGGCGGTTCCCCTCCAAGGGTGGCCGCGATCCTGGTGGCACGATGAAAAAACCTTGGTGCTTTCCGGCCTGGGAACGGTTCTGGCGGTCTGGTTGCTGTCCTTCGGCGCCGCCATGGTTTGGCTGCACCGGACCCGTTTGCTGGCCTCGTTGCGGGAAAGCGAAAGCCGCTACCGGGTGCTGATGGACACGGCTCCGGCGGCAATCGTGCTGCATCGCCAAGGCCGCCTGATCTTCGCCAATCGGGAAGCGGTGCGGCTGATGGCCGCCGACAGCGCCGAAGCCCTGATCGATCGCCCGGTTCTGGATTGCATTCACCCGGACTACCATCCGGTGGTCAGCGACCGCATCGGAGCATTACGTCAACCGGGCGACGAAGCGCCGCCCATCCGGCAAAAGCTGATCCGGGTTGACGGCAAGGTGGTGGACGCCGACGTGGCGTCTTGCGCGGTGATGGTCAACGGACAAATGGCGGTGTTGGCCATCGCCGTCGATGCCACCCGCACGGCACGGGCCGAAGCCCAGATGCAAAGCATCTTCGACGACTTGCAACGCTCCAACGACGAATTGCGCCAATTCGCCGCCGCCGCCAGCCACGACTTGCAAGAACCCCTGCGCCAGGTCGCCACCTATGTGCAGATGCTGGAACGGCGCTATTCTGACCTGCTGGACCAGGACGGCCGCGACTTCATCCAGTTCTCGGTGGCAGGGGTGAAGCGCATGCGCCGCCTGCTGAATGACCTGGCGACCTACGCCCAGTTGCAATCCAGTGGATCGCCATTGAAACGCCTGGAACTGGCCCCCGACGTCAAGGCGGTGATCGCCGACCACCAGCAGACCGTCGACCGCTTGGACGCCAAGATCGCCCTGTCCTCCCTGCCCACGGTGATGGGGGACGAAAAACAGATCGCCCTGCTGTTTTCCAACCTGTTGGACAACGCCTTGCGCTACAGCCGCAGCGGCGTGTCGCCGGTGATCTCGATCAACGCCAACCGGCAAGGGGCGTTCTGGCGCTTCGCCATCAGCGACAACGGCATCGGCATCGCCCCCGAATACCAGACCGCCATCTTTGACGTCTTCACCCGTTTACATGGTGTGGGTCAAAGCGACGGCAGCGGCTTTGGTCTGGCCATTTGCCGCCGCATCGTCGAACGGCACGGTGGCCGCCTGTGGCTGGAATCCCAGCCTGATTGCGGCAGCACCTTCTACTTCACCTTGCCGACGGCTTAGCCGTTCAGCTTGCCGTCGGCCAGCCGCACCACCCGATCCATGCGGGCGGCCAGGTCGGGGTTGTGGGTGGCGATCAAGGCGGCGACGCCGGTGGAGCGCACCAGATGCAGCAACTGGGCGAAGACGCCATCCGCCGAATGCGGGTCCAAATTGCCGGTGGGTTCGTCGGCCAGCAGCACCTTTGGCTGGTTGGCCAAGGCCCGGCAGATGGCGACGCGCTGCTGCTCGCCCCCTGACAACTGGCCGGGGCGATGCTCGGCCCTGGGCTTCAGGCCCATACGGTCCAGCAGGTCCAAAGCCCGATCGCGAGCCGCCTTGCGGGTGGTGCCGGCGATCATCTGCGGCAGGATGACGTTTTCCTCGGCGGAAAACTCTGGCAGCAGGTGATGGTACTGGTAGACGAAGCCCAGATGCGAGCGGCGCAATTGCGTGCGCTTGGTTTCCGACAGCTTGCCGCAAGGCTGGCCGGCCAGCCACACCTCGCCGGAACTGGGGCGTTCCAGCAGTCCGGCGATATGCAGCAGCGTGGACTTGCCAGCCCCCGACGGGCCGACCAGGGCGACGATCTCGCCCGGCATGATGGTCAGTTCGGCGCCGTCCAGGACGTTCAGGGTTTCCTTGCCCTGGGTGAAGGCGCGGTGGACGTTTTCCAGATGCAGGCCGGGTTCACTCATAGCGCAGGGCCTCCACCGGGTCCAGGTTGGCGGCCCGCCAACTGGGATAGATGGTCGCCGCGATGGACAGGCCCAAGGCCATGGCCACCACCATCACCACTTCGCCGGTTTCGACGCGGGCCGGCAACTGGGTCAGGAAGTAGATCTCGGCGGCGAACAGCTCGCGGCCGATGATGGATTGAATGAACTGGCGGATCTGTTCGATATGGGTGGCGAACCACACCCCCAAGACGGTGCCCAGCACCGTCCCCACCACGCCCACCGAGGCGCCGGCCAGGAAGAAGATGCGCATGATCATGCCGCGCGTCGCCCCCATGGTGCGCAAGATGGCGATGTCTCGCCCCTTGTCCTTCACCAGCATGATCAAGGACGAAATGATATTGAAGGCGGCCACCAGGATGATCAGGGTCAGGATCAGGAACATGACGTTGCGTTCCACCTGCACGGCGTTGAAGAAGCTGGCGTTGGCCTGCTGCCAGTCATAGATGCGGACACTGCCCTGGGCCAGGCGGAAGACGGCGTTGCGGACCTCGGGGACCTGGTCGGGATTGTCCAGGAACACCTCGATCTGGGTCACCGCGTCGGGATACTTGAAATAGGTTTGCGCGGCTTCCAGCGGCATGAAGATGAAGCCCGAATCGTATTCGAACATGCCGACGTTGAAGGTACCGGCCACGGTGTAGCCGCGCATGCGCGGCACCGTGCCAAAGGCGGTGGCGTTGCCCTTGGGCGAGATCAGGGTGATGGTGTCGCCGATGGAAAGGCCCAGCTTTTCCGCCAGGCGGTAACCGATCAGCACGCCGTCGCCCTGCTTGAACTCGGACGCCGTACCGCCCAGTCCCTTGGTGAAGATGTCGCGGGCCAGCAAATCGTCGGGCCGCACGCCGCGCACGATGGCGCCTCCGGCGCCGCCAGCCGAGGTCGCCATCACCTGCCCTTCCACCGTGGGGATGACCCGCACCACGTTGGGAAGCTTGCGGATCGCGTCGGCCAGGGGATCGTAATCCACCAGGACCGACGCACTGCCATAGACGCCCATATGGCCGTTGATGCCCAGGATGCGGGACAGCAATTCCTGGCGGAAGCCGTTCATCACCGCCATCACCACGATCAGCGTCGCCACCCCCAGGCCGATGCCGAGAAGCGAGAAGCCGGCGATGACGGAAATGAATCCTTCCTTGCGGCGCGCGCGCAGATAGCGGAACGCCACCATGCGCTCGAAGGCGTCGAAAATCATTCCCTCTCCTTATCCAACCTTCCACTGATCGAAATCGATCAGCGGCGCCCTCAATCGGCGGGCGCATCCCTCCGGGATGCTTGCCTCCCGCGGCATAAGCCGCGCGGCCCCTTTGGGCCTAAGCAAGTCTCGACGTGTCCAACTGATCGAGACTTGCTGTTACGCGGTCAGCTGGGCCAGGGCGGCCTCGACCGACAATTCCTGCTTTTCGCCGGTGTGGCGGTTCTTCAGTTCCACCAGCCCGGCGGCGACGCCCTTGGGGCCGGCGACCAGTTGCCAGGGAAGGCCGATCAAATCCATATCCGCGAACTTGACGCCGGCGCGGTCGTCGCGATCGTCGTACAGCACCTCGACACCCTGTTCGGACAGCGTCCGGTAGATGTCCTCGCACACCTTGTCGCAGGCGGAATCGCCCACCTTCAGGTTGACCAGACCGACCTTGAACGGCGCCACCGCTTCCGGCCACTTGATGCCGCGATCGTCGTGATACGCCTCGATGATGGCGCCAACAAGGCGGGAAACGCCGATACCGTAAGACCCCATTTCCACGTGCACCGGGTTGCCGTCGGGGCCGGCGACCACCGCCCCCATGGCCTTGGAATACTTGGTGCCGAAATAGAAGATATGACCGACCTCGATGCCGCGCGCCACCTTCAGGCGGTCGGCGGGCGGGCAATCGGGCGAGTTGGGGTCGTGCTTTTCGTCGGTGACGGCGTAAAGCTTGGACAAAGCTTCCAGGTCGACGGCGTCCTTGGCCGCCAGTTCCTCGTAAGCCACGTCATAGAAGACGCCCGATTCGCCGGTCTCGGCCAGGACGTGGAACTCGTGGGTCAAATTGCCGCCGATGGCGCCCGAATCGGCGACCATGGGGATGGCGGTCAGGCCCATGCGCTTGAAGGTGCGCAAATAGGCGTTGAACATGGCCTCGTAGGAGCGTTTGGCGCCTTCGAAGTCGATGTCGAAGGAATAGGAATCCTTCATCAGGAACTCGCGCCCGCGCATGACGCCGAAGCGCGGCCGCACCTCGTCGCGGAACTTCCACTGGATGTGGTACAGGATCTTCGGCAGTTCGCGGTAGGACTTGACGTTGTCGCGGAACACCTGGGTGATCAGTTCCTCGTTGGTCGGGCCGTACAGCATCTCGCGGTCGTGGCGATCGACGATGCGCAGCATTTCCTTGCCATAGGCGTCGTAGCGCCCCGATTCGCGCCAGATGTCGGCCGACTGGATGGTCGGCATCAGCAATTCCTGGGCGCCGGCGGCGTCTTGTTCCTCGCGCACGATCTGCTCGATCTTCTGCAACACCTTCCAGCCCAAGGGCAGCCAGGTATAGATGCCCGAGGCCGACTGGCGGATCATGCCCGCCCGCAGCATCAGCCGATGCGAAGCGATCTGCGCTTCCGACGGGGTTTCCTTGAGGGTGGGCATGAAGAAACGGGACAGGCGCATGGAAATCCTCGGCGACAAGCGAAAAAGCGGGTCACTTTAGGCAAAGGCCGCGGTGATGACAAGCTGGCGTGGATCAGCGGACGCCACGTTTGGCGCAGGCTTCGGCCAGTGCCGCCTGGTCCTCGCCGCCGATGGGTTCGCCGTTGAAGGTGAAGGTGCCCTTCAGCATGTCGTAGCGGACGACACCCAATTGCGACTTGGCCTCGTCCAGACCGTGGGTGGCATAAGCCTTGCCCTTCATCGGCATGATGTCGATGGGGATTTCCAGGACGTCGGGAACCAGGTTGGGAATGGCGTTGGCGCCGCTTCCGGGCACGTCGGCCGGCGCCACCCGGCGCCCCCTCACCCCCTCGCCCGGACGATAGGTGACGTCGTCGGCGGGCATGTGGCGGACCAGCCGCGAGCAATCGGTCTTGGTGATGGTGATGCGCACCGGCGGCGGATCGGATTGCGCCTGTCCCAACACCGGCCCGCAGACACAGATGCCGGCGATGGAAAGCGGAATGATCAAACGCTTCATGGCCCTCGACCCTTCTCAACCGTCACTTTTCCCTGGTGAATCGTGACGCATCGGCATGGCAAGATCAAGGCAGACGCAATTCGTTACAGTCTACGCAACTTTGTTGAAAAAAATGGGTGACACAGGTCAGGAAATTTCGTATTTTCTGCTCAACCCGTTCAGGGGGCACTGGGAAAGTCAAAAATGACACCCATGCTGCGGCTCAGGTTTAGGGAGGAGGTCGCCGGGCGGCTTTAACAAGCGGCCCAGGCGCGGAGACGCAGAAAAGGCAAGGCTGGAGACGGCCTTGCCTTTTTGCTTTTCAGCCCTTCATCCAGGCCGGGTTCAGGCCCATGATCCTTTGGTGGACCGGACAATCGGGACGATGGGCGCCGGGCAGGATGCCTATGCTCATCAGGAACTCGCCCACCACCTCGCCCCCCATGAAGGCGAAGCGGGACTTGAACAGCTTCACCCATTCCGCCTTGTCCTGGGGATGATGGGCCGCCAACCAGGCCGCGAACGAGCCGTGCTCGCGCCGCACATCCTGCCAACGCCTGGCGTTGCCTATGCAGGCTTCGATCTTGCGGCGGTTGCGGATGATGGCCGGATCGGCCATCAGACGCTCGATGTCGGCGGGACCATAGGCGGCGACAAGGTCCACCTGAAAACCGTCGAACGCCCGGTTCAGCGCCGGGCGCTTCTTCAACACGATCAACCACGACAGCCCGGCCTGGAAAACCTCCAGGCACAGGCGTTCGAACAGCACGGTGTCATCGGTGACGGGAAAGCCGTATTCGCTGTCGTGGTAAGGTCCGTGGACCGGATGGCCGGGGGCCGTATCGCAATAACCGCTCATGCCCCCCCGCCCTTCTTCTGGGTTACGCCTGTTCCAGCTCGACCAAGGTGCCGCAGAAATCCTTGGGATGCAGGAACAGCACCGGCTTGTCGTGGGCGCCGATCTTGGGCTCGCCGTCGCCCAGCACGCGGGCGCCTTCCGCCTTCAGCTTGTCGCGGGCGGCCAGGATGTCCTCCACTTCATAGCAGATGTGGTGGATGCCGCCGGTGGCGTTCTTTTCCAGGAAGGCGGCGATGGGCGACTTTTCCCCCAGGGGATGCAGCAATTCCACCTTGGTGTTGGGCAGTTCCACGAACACCACGGTCACGCCGTGCGCCGGCTGCGGCACCGGGGCGGAAACCTTGGCGCCCAAGGTGTCGCGGTAAAGCTTGGTGGCGGCCTCGAGGTCGGGGACGGCGATGGCGACGTGATTGAGTTTTCCGATCATCTGATCCTCGGTGGATGAAGTGATGGGACCGCTATACCACAGCGGCAGCCAAGGGGGAATTGTATCGAGGCGCGGCGGTATTCTGCTTGCGCGGTCGCTGGGTTCCAATTACCACTTAAGTCTTCCGCCCCACTTTGCCACCGGAGCACCGCGTGCCCGAGTCGACGTCCGAATCCTTGCCGCCTCAACCCGAGGACACAATCTTTTTCGGCAAGCGAATGGGAATGTGGGGCTGGATCGCCAACATCCTTGGCTTGACGATTCTGATGGGCGGCGCCTCGCTGTTCTTATGGGTGATGAGCTCGCTGCCGCGGGTCGAGGGACGCATCCCGGCACGAGGGTTGGAATACGCCGCCTCGATCACCCGCAATGATGCCGGCGTTCCCTTCATCACCGCCCGTTCCGGCCATGACGCCTATTTCGCCATCGGCTGGATCCATGCCCAGGACCGCTTGTGGCAAATGGAAACGCAACGCCGCGTCGGCGCCGGCCGTCTGGCGGAAATCGTCGGCGAGGCCGGCCTGAAAAGCGACCGCTTCATGCGCACGCTGGGGCTTTACCGTTTGGCGGAAAACTCGTTCACCACTCTTGACGAAGCGACGCAGAACGCTCTGCTGGCCTATGCCGAGGGGGTCAACGCCTGGATCAACGACAATTCCCATCGCCTGCCCCCGGAATTCATGGTTCTCGGCTTGCGCCCGGAACCCTGGAAGCCGGCGGATTCCCTGGTTTGGGGACGGATGATGGCGTTGCGCCTGACCTCTGACTGGCGGGACGAGGCGGTACGCGGCAAGCTGGCGACCAAGCTGTCGGCCAAGCATGTGGCCGAATTGTGGCCCGACACCGAGGACGGCTTGTCCACCCTGGCCGCCGCCCCGCCGTTGCAGGCGGTGCTGGCCGCCTTGCCCGCGGAAGCCATACCGCATGACGCCTCGAACGTGGCGGTGCTGTCGGGAAAGCGCAGCGCCAGCGGCGCACCGCTTCTGGCCAACGATCCGCACCTGCCCTTCCAGATGCCCGGCCTTTGGTACTTGGCTTCGGTGGAAGCGCCGGGATTGCGGCTGACCGGGGCCATGGTTCCCGGCATCCCCTTCCACCTGATCGGCCATAACGGCCGCATCGCCTGGGGCACCACCACCACCCACGCCGACACCGTCGATCTTTACGTCGAACAGGTAGCCGCCGATGGCGGTTACATGGTGGGCAAGACCTCGCGTCCCTTCGTCGAACGCGACGAAACCATCTTGGTGAAAAACCGGCCGGCCGAGGTCTTGAAAGTCCGCGAAAGCCGCCACGGCCCCATCGTCTCGGACTTGGCCGCCGGCCAAAAGGACAACCAAGTGGTGGCGCTGAAAAGCACCGCGCTGGAACCCGACGACCGCACCGCGCAAGCCTTGTACCGCCTGGGCCGCACGGTGGATTGGCGCAGCTTCGTCGCCGCCTTGGCCGATTTCCACGCCCCGGTGCAGAACTTCGCCTTCGCCGACACCGCCGGCACCATCGGCTTCATCACCGCCGGCCGCGTCCCCTTGCGCAGCGGCAAGGCCGACGGCGCCACCCCCATCGCCGGCTGGACCGGCACTGGCGAATGGACCGGCTGGGTGCCTTTCGCCAAGATGCCGCAGGCGATCAACCCCAAATCGGGATTGCTGGTCAACGCCAACAACCAGGTGGTGGGCGGCAAGTATCCCTATCGCCTGACCAAGTCCTGGCACGAAGGCTTTCGCGCCCGCCGCCTGTTGGACCTGTTGGAAGGCCGCGATGCCCTGACCGTTGACGACCTGCGGGTGGTTCAGATGGACAGCCGCTCGCTGGCCGCCGAGGAATTCAAGGAATTGCTGGAAGCCCCCGAGGGACTTTCCACCAGCGCCGCCAAGGCCGCCGCCATGATCCAATCCTGGGACGGCGATATGGATCAGGACCGGCCCGAACCGCTGATCTTCCATCTATGGCTGGACAAGATGTGGCAGAACGTCGTCGCCGACGAACTGGGGGATGATTTCGCCGCCTTGCGCAAGGTGCGCCTGCGGGCCTTGGGCGACATGCTGGCCGGCAACCGCCACTGGTGCGACGATATCAGTACCGAAACGGCCGAATCCTGCGAAGACATGGTCAACCGTTCGCTGGAAGCCGCCCTCGCCGAATTGTCGGCACGCTTCCCCGACAAGAGCTTGGAGCAACTGCGCTGGGGCGACGTCCACCAAGCCCGTTTCGCCCATCCCGTCATGGGACGGATTCCTCTGGCCCGCCGATTGAGCGACAGCCAGTTTCCCACCGACGGCGACGATTACACCATCAATCGCGGAACCTTCGCTCCTGGACAGTTCACCCATGTCCACGGGGCCGGACTCAGGGTGGTTTTCGATCTGGACAACCTGGACCGCAGCCAGTTCAGCATGGCCGGCGGCCAGTCGGGGAACCCGCTGTCGCGCCATTACGACGACCTGATGCCGGCTTGGCTGGAAAATCGCGGCCTGTCTTTGGTGAAGCCGGCCGAAGGGGCCGCCGCCATCGCCCTGGAACCCGGGTATTGAAAGGGCGCCACGCTTGTGCCGTGGCGCCCGCAGAGCACGGGACGGACTACAGCGTCCCGCCGTTGTCCATGTAGGCGCCGCGGAAATAGATCAGC